>JAWVFM010000236.1:0-6488 GCA_033856015.1 Solirubrobacterales bacterium | reverse complement strand
CGCGAAGCCGTCGCGCTGGATCTCGACCAGGAGCTGCTCGGAGAGCGCGTTGACGACAGAGACACCCACGCCGTGGAGGCCGCCGGAGACCTTGTACCCGCCGCCGTCGCCGAACTTGCCGCCGGCGTGCAGCGTGGTGAGCACGACCTCGGCGGCCGGGCGCTTCTCCTCCGGGTGCTCGTCGACCGGGATCCCGCGCCCGTCGTCGACCACCGTGACGCTGTTGTCGGGATGGATCGTGACGTCGATCCGGTCGCAGTGACCGGCGAGCGCCTCGTCGACCGAGTTGTCCACGACCTCGTAGATCAGATGGTGCAGCCCGCGCGGCCCAGTCGACCCGATGTACATCCCGGGGCGCTTGCGCACAGGGTCGAGCCCGCGCAGGACCGTGATCTCGCCTGATGTGTAGTCGCCACTCGAGGTGGCGTCATTCTTCGAACGCGGCGTCTTCTTGGATGACGCAGCGGAGGGCTCAGCAGCCAAGCGTGTGGGGTGTCCTTCCGGCTCGATTCATGAGAAACCCCGACCGCCGGTTGTTCGCAAGACACTGCGCACAGACGGGTCGGGGCGTACGTACAACTTCACATAATGATATCAGGTGCGGCCGCCGGAACCGGGCGGAGGTTGTGATAAAAGCCCTGCAAATTGTGTACAAACTGCGATTTCCGGCCGGCGGCCTGGCGGGGTTGGGCTCCGCGGCCTAGTGCTGATCATGACGAGCGGCATCGGCAGTGAACCGCAGGGCGGCGATCGGCGTCTCCTGGGCCGCGTTCAGCCGCTTCAGAAGGTCGGGCGCGAGGAGGTCGAGCTCCTGCGCCCAGACGGCCGAGCGGCAGCTCACGGTGACCACCCCGGCGCGCTCGGAGACCGGGGTTGCCTCCGCCGCGATCGCCGCGCCGGCCACCGCCGGCCAGGCGAGCTGCACCGCCGCCAGGGTGGTCTGCGGCGCGGTCCGGGCCAGCACCGCTTCGACCGCGCCGGCCAGGGACCGCGGGCGGCGGGCGGCGCTCATGCTGCCTGACCGCGCTCGACGATGCCGATCCCGGCGCCGCCCCGCAGCCGGATCTCGGTTCGCTCGGCCCCGGCAGGAAGCTGCGATGCCTCCGTCGCCGTGATCAGCGCCTGGCCCTCACCGTCCGCGAGCCGGGCGGCGAGGAGCTCGCGGCGCTCGGGGTCGAGCTCGCTCATGACGTCGTCGAGGAGCATCAGCGGCGCGGTTGCGCGGGCGGCGAGCAACGCTGCGCGCTCGGCAAAGAGGAGAGCCAGGAGCGCGGTCCGCTGCTCGCCCTGGGAGCCGTAGCGGCGAACGGCGCGGCCCGCCACCGTGACCTCCACCTCGTCCAGGTGGGGTCCGTGCGAGGTGAATCCGCGTGCCAGGTCCGACGAGCGGCGCTCGGCCAACTCCTCGGCGATCGCCTCTGCGGACGCGCCGGCGCAGCGCGGCCTGTAGGCGACTGCGGCAGGCGGCTGGAGGCCGAGCTCCGTCGCGGCCACCTCGAACGCGGGGGCGAGCTCGGCGACGGCCGCGGCGCGAGCAGCGACCAGCTCCGCGGCGCAGGTGGCGAGCTCTTGGTCCCAAGCGTCGAGGGAGGGCAGGGCAGCGGCTCCCCGCGCCCTGGCGAGCAGCGCGTTTCGCTGCACGAGCGCGGCCTGGTAGCGACCGCGGGCCTCACCCCGCGCCGGCCAGAGCGCCGCCACGAGCCGGTCGATGTGGGCACGCCGGGCTCCGGGCGGCCCCTTCACGAGGGTCAGGCGGTCGGGAAGGAAGACTGCGATCGGGGGTCGTGCCTCCGCCGCGGATGGGCCCAGCGGTGCGCCGTCGAGGAGGTGACGCCGCTCCCCGGAGCGCGTCGCGGACCACAGGAACGAGCGCTGATCGGAGTCGCAGAGCAGCTCCACCTCGACGCGGGCGAAGTCGGAGTCGAACGCGATCACCTCCCGGTCGCGCCGGGTCCGCGGCGAGCGCCCGGTGAGCGCGACGAAAAGGGCCTCGAGGAGGCTCGACTTGCCCGCTCCGTTCGGGCCATGCACGAGGGTGATCCCGGCTCCGAGCGCGGTCCGGGCAGGCTCGAGGTTGCGAAAGCCTGTCGGCTCCACCCACTGGATGGCCCGCGCCGAGACTGCCATGCCGTCTACACGTTGAGGCGGATTGGCATCACGAGGTAGCTGAAGTCCTCGCGACCCGCCGCCTGCAGGAGGCCCGGCCGAAGCGGCGAGCTGAGCCGCAGGACGACCTCCTCGGAGTCGACGCTCTCGATCCCCTCGACCAGGTACTGCGGGTTGAACGCGATCTCCATCGGCTCGCCGGAGTACGGCGCCGGGAGCGACTCCGCGGCATCGCCGATCTCGGGCGTCTCGGCGGCGACGGTCAGCTCGCCCTCGGCGAAGGCCATCCGCAGGGGAGCGTTGCGCTGGGCCAGCTGGCTGATGCGGCGCGTGACCTCGAGCAGCTCGTCGCGCTGGAGCTTCACCTCGTGCTCGAAGGTGTCGGGCACGAGCTGCCGCCAGCTCGGGAACTGGCCCTCGATCAGCCTCGACGCAAGCGTCGTCGGGCCGGCGCGGAACACCGCCTGGTTGCGGCTGAGGGCGATCTCGACCTGCTCGGCGCCGTCCTGGGCGACGATCCGGGCGAGCTCGCGAAGCGCCTTGGCGGGCACGTTCGCCTCGATCTCGAACGGGATCTCCTCTTCGAGCTCGGAATGCTTGACGCTGAGCCGATATGAGTCGGTGGCAACCATCGTCAGCGTCTTGCCCTGAGCCATGAACAGGACGCCGGTGAGGACCGGTCGCACCTCGTCGCGGGAGGCGGCGCGGGCCACGAGGTCGATCATGTTGGCCAGGGTCGCTCCGGGCAGGATGGCGGTTTCACCCTCCACCGCTGGCAGCGTCGGGAAGTCGTCGACGGCCAGGGTCTTGAGGTGAAACTGGGCGCTGCCGGCGGTCAGCTCGACATCGCGCTCCGTGGGGCGGTAGGCCACGCTGACGGCGCCGTCCGGAAGGCTGCGGGCGACGTCGCCGAAAAGGCGGGCAGGGAGGAGGACGGTCCCGGGCTCCTCCACGGACACGTCGGTCACCTCGCGCGTCAGGGACATCTCCATGTCGGTTGCGCGCAGGACCAGGTTGCCCGGCTCGGCGTGGAGGTGGATGCCGGCGAGCGACGGCAGCGTCGTACGGGTCGATACGGCTCGACCGACGAGTTGGAGAGAGGAGACGAGCTCCTCACGAGTCAAAGAGATCTTCATCAGTTGGGGCTCTGCATCTTCCTGGTTGGATCAGATGTATTCATGTGGTGGATTGCTGTGGAGGGGTGCGAGACCCTGGCTTGCTTGAAGGCGATTCCCGTGTGGACGGTCCCTGTGGATCAAGGCCGGGACGGGGGATGGCGCCCTCGGCGCCGACGGTCATACCGAGTTGCTCGCTGGCCCTGTGGATGGCCGCGGCGACGTCGGAGCCCGGTTCGTTCCTTGCCTGCACGGTACGGATCGCGTGGAGAACCGTCGTGTGGTCGCGGTTGAAGGCCTTGCCGATCAGCGGCATCGACGAGCCGACGAGCTCGCGGCTCAGGTACATGGCCACCTGGCGAGCCCGCGCGATCCGCGCCGTTCGAGCCGAGGAGAGCAGCTCACCGCGGGTGACTCCGAAGCTCGCGGCCACGGCCTCCTGCACAGCCGCGATCGTCGGGCGGGGACGTTCGGCTCGAGCGAGCTCGGGAGCGCGCTGCAGGGCGCGCCCGACCAGCGACTCGGTCAGGGGCTCGCGCAGCAGCGAGCCGAGGGCGGCGACGCGGGTCATCGCGCCCTCCAGGCCGCGCACGTTCGTGGGCGCGCCCCTGGCGAGGGTGGCCAGGGCGCTCGGGTCGACGAGGTCGATGGGCCGCTCGGAGACCATGCGCCAGAGCAGCGCGAGGCGCGTCGGGAGGTCGGGCTGGGAGATCTCGACGGTGAGTCCCCACGCGAACCGGTCACGCAGCCGCTCCGCGAGCTCCGCAAGCGCCTGGGGAGGCCGGTCGCTGGAGAGCACGATCTGCTTGCCGGCGCCGTGGAGGGCGTTGAAGGTGTGCAGGAACTCCTCCTGCGTGTGCGGCTTGCCCTCGATCACCTGCACGTCGTCGATCAGCAGGGCGCCGACGTTGCGGTAGCGCTCCTTGAAGCGCTCCGGCCCGTCGCGGCGCAGCGCGGTCACGAACTCGCTCGTGAAGCGCTCGGCGGTTGTGTAGTGCACGATCAGGTCCGGTCGCTGCTCGGCGAGGTAGTTGACGATGGCGCCCAGCAGGTGGCTCTTGCCGAGGCCCGGCGGGCCGTGGAGGAAGAGCGGGTTGTAGGCCTCGCCGGGCAGCTCGGCAACGGCTAGCGCAGCCGCGTGCGCCATGCGGTTGCCGGGCCCGATGACGAACCGCGCAAAGGTGAGATCGGGGCCGACCGGCAGCGACTCGTGCGGCGTGCCGGCGCCCAGCTCGGCGCCCGCCCCGCCGCGCTCGACGAACCCCAGACGCTCCACGCCGGCGATCAGCTGCCTCGCCACGGCGCTGACCCGCCCCCCGTAACGACGCTCGACCCAGGCGAGCGTCGTGCGCGGCGCGGAGACGACGAGCTCCCCGCCGCGCAGCGCCTCCGCGCGCAGCGGCTCGAGCCACAGCTCGAAGGTCTGGGCGGGCAGGTCTCGGCGAAGCGTCGCGCGGACGGCCTCCCAAGACGAGCCCAAGTCGTCTCGGGGGCTAGGCTCAGGCACGGGCTCGCGACTATAGAGGCGGCCCTCGCGCGCTCCGCCCGGCCTGAAGTGCACCCGCCGCAATTCGCGTGAAAAACCACCCGGGTCGCCCAGCATCCCGATCCGTATACTGGCCCGGCCCCGAGCCGGGCATCGAGCCCGGCTGCCCGAGGGATACGACTCATGAAGCGGACCTACCAGCCCAAGAAGCGAAAGCGTGCCCGGACTCACGGCTTTCGAGCCCGGATGGCAACCCGTGGGGGGCGCGAAGTCCTGCGCCGCCGGCGCCGCAAGGGCCGTAAGCGCCTGACTCCCTGATGCCCGCCGAGCGCCGCAGGCGCGCGCGCCTCTCGCGCAGCGGCGACTTCGATCGCGTCTACCGCGAAGGGCGCTCCCAGGCGAACCGCTACCTCGTGCTGCACGCCTTTCCGCGGGCCGCGGGCGAGGAGCCCGTGCGACTCGGGATCTCCGTCGGGCGCAAGGTCGGCGGCGCGGCCGAGCGCAACTCCGTCAAGCGCGCCCTCCGCGAGGCCTTCTGGGCCCGCGCCGACGCCCTGCCCGCCGGCCACGACTTCGTCCTGGTCGCGCGCGCCGACGTGCGCGAGCTGGTCGAGCGCGACGGCACTGGCGGCGTCGAGGCGGCGCTCGCGGAGCTGATCGAGGCGTCCGGGCTCGCCGCCGGGAGCGTTTGACGTGAAACGCTCCCTCGCGCTCACCGGGCGAATCGCGGCGGCCCCGCTCCTGCTGCTGATCACCCTGTACCGCCGGCTGATCTCGCCGGCGCTGCCGCGGCGCTGCCGCTATGAGCCAACCTGCTCCGCCTACGCCGAGCAGGCGATCCGCGAGCTCGGCCCTCTGCGCGGCACCATCCTCGCGGTGTGGCGCCTGCTGCGCTGCAACCCGTTCAGCCGCGGCGGTAACGACCCGCTGTCCGAGCGCCGGCTCTTCAGGGACGGCGAGGCCCCCACCCACGACCACGTGCACGGGGCCCGCGCCTGATGCTCGTCATCGCCAACATCTTCCAGCCGCTGGAGAACATCGCCGAGGCGATCATCAAGTTCTTCCAGGGCACGGTCGGCCTCTCCTGGGGCCTGTCGATCATCGCCCTCACCTTCACGGTGCGCCTCGCGGTCCTGCCGCTCTCGCTGACCGGGATCCGCTCGATGCGCAGGCTGCAGATCCTCGCTCCGAAGATGAAGGAGGTCAACGAGCGCTACAAGAACGACCCCGAGCGCAAGCAGCGCGAGCTGATGGAGATCTACAAGGAGAACAACGTCAACCCGTTCTCCTCGTGCCTGCCCTTCATCATCCAGATCCCCTTCTTCATCGGGATCTACCAGCTGCTGCGAAGCTCCGGCTTCACGGCCGACGTGACGGCGAGCGGCGCGTCCAAGAGCTTCCTCTTCGTCAGCTCCATCATCGAGACGCCGAAAGGCGCCGAGGCCGTCGTGCTGATCATCCTGTTCTTCGTGACGACGGCGCTCAGCCTGCTCTACACGACCGCCACGAACCCCGCGGCCGCGAGCGGCGCCCAGCGCTACATCTTCCTGATCTTCCCGGTGCTCTTCGCACCGTTCATCGCGAGCCAGGCCGCCGGCCTGGGCGTCTACTGGATCGCGACCAACGTCTGGAGCCTCGGCCAGCAGATGGTCGTGCAGAAGATCATCCCGGCGCCGAAGCCGCCGTCGCCGGAGGAGGCGAAGGCGACCAAGGCGCCGCCCCCGCCCCCGCGCAAGCGCAAGAAGCGCAAGTAGGACGGCCGGCGCCGGGGCCTCTGCACA
>JAWVFM010000235.1:0-2908 GCA_033856015.1 Solirubrobacterales bacterium | reverse complement strand
TGGGAGCCGACTTCTACGCCCTCACGGGCCACAAGCTCTACGGGCCGACGGGCATCGGAGCCCTCTGGGCACGCCTCGAGCTGCTGCGCGAGATGCCACCGTTCATGGGCGGCGGCTCGATGATCCGCAAGGTCACGACCGCCGGCACCACCTTCGCGGACCCTCCGGCCCGCTTCGAGGCCGGCACTCCGGCGATTGCGCAGGCCATCGGGATGGCGGCCGCGCTGCGCTGGCTCGACGGGCTCGGGATGGAGGCCGTCACCGCACACGAGCAGGAGCTCGTCGCCCATACCCTCGCCCGGCTCGTGGACGTCCCCGGCCTGCGCGTCTTTGGCCCTCCGCCATCGGCCGATCGCCTCGGGCCGGTCTCGTTCGAGATCGACGGCATCCACGCGCACGACGTCTCCGAGATCCTCGACCGCCACGGAGTGGCGGTCCGCGCCGGCCACCATTGCGCTCAGCCGCTCATGGACCGGCTCGGCGTAGCGGCGACGGCGCGCGCCAGCTTCGGCGTGTACTCGACGCCCGAGGAGGTCGACCGGATGGTCGACGGCCTCCTCGACGCCCGGCGTGTCTTCGGGCTCAGTTAGCCCGCGCGTCGATCAGTCGATCACGAGAGTTCGCGACTTCGCGGCGTGGCACTCGATGCCAAGCGAGGCGCTCTCCAGCTTCGGCGCCTTGGCGTAGTACGCACCGGACCCGGCGGCGATCTTGATCTTCCAGTGGCCGTTGGACTTGGCGTCAACCTTGCCGAGGACCTTCCTGTGCCCGTTCGGAAGCTTCTGGATGAGCTTCACCCGCCGGCCGTCGACGCAGAACTTGTTGTTCGAGATGACATTTCCGTGAAAGGTCGGGAACCGCTTGCTGATCTTCAGCGTGGTGTTGAAGCTGCTGCTTGCCGAAGCCGGGCCGCTGAGCGCGCCGACCAGGGCGATCGACGCTACGGCGGCGAGGGCGATGAGGCGGACGAGACGGTGCACGTTTGATCCTTTCGTCGAAGCGATGCGCCGGAGCTCTCTCCGGCCCCGGCGAGCCTGATCCTAGATGGCCGCAGGGCGGCGTCGCTACCGTTAGCGAGGTGGACGACCTCTACCGCGAACAGATCCTGGAGCACTACAAGCGGCCGCACAACTTCGGCCGCCCCGAGTCGTTCGACCTCGAGTTCGAGGACACCAACCCGTTCTGCGGCGACGAGCAACACGTTTTCCTGCGGCTCGGCGACGACGGCAAGGTGGAGGAGGCACGGTTCGAGGGCAAGGGCTGCGCGATCTCGACCGCGGCGACCTCGATGCTCACCGACGAGCTCTCCGGGATGAGCCGCGAGGAGGTTCTGCGCCTACCGAAGGACTTCGTCCTCGGCCTCCTCGGCATCGACATCTCCGCGACGCGGATGAAGTGCGCGCTTCTCGGCCTCAAGATCGCGAAGTCGGCGAGCCTCGGCCAGCCCGCCGACTGGGAGGACGAGGGGCAGGCTGGGGACCCGGCGGAGGCCGATTCCTTCTAGCGCTCAGGCACTCCCTGAACTACTTGCGGGCGCCTTCGGCGCCCTTACACGCTGCTTTCGGGGCTAAAGCCCCTCACCCGCAAGCTATGGGGCCGCGACCGGCGGCGACGTGTCGTGCTGGCACACGTAGATCGTTCCGGCGGCGCCCTCGGAGCGCTTTGCGACGCTGGCGTAGTAGTGGGCCTCGCCCTCGCCCTGGAAGTGGACCTTCCACTTGCCGCGCTTGTTGGTCTCGTCCGAGCCGACCACGTGGTTGTTCTGCTCGACCACGTGCAGCTTGACCTTCCGCTGGTCCTTGCAGGCCGCGTTCGGCGACGTCACCTTTCCGGCGAACACCGGGGCGGTCTTGGTGATTCTGACATTCGAGTCGATCCTCACGACGTGCGAGGCGGCGGCGACGGCGATCCCGGCACCGAGGGCCGTTGCGGCCACGCAGACGATGGCGAAGCGGGCTTTGGTGGACAACCTGGGCTCCTTTCGTTCCCTCCGGTCTCGCGGACCCTACAACCGGCTCCGGTGGACCGTCAAGCGGTCGCGCTTATGCCGATCACGGCGAAGCTCGAGCCGTTCGGATCGACCAGTTCCGCGAAGCGCCCGATCGGGATGTCGATGGGCCCGAGCACGGTCGAGCCGCCGAGCTCCGCCGCCTTCGCGACCGTGGCGTCGCAGTCATCCACCGCGAAGTAGACGAGCCAGTGCGCGGGCACGTCGTCAGGCGCCTTCCCGCGGATGTCGACCAAGCCCGCGACCGGCGCGTCGTCGGCCCGGTGGAAGGTGAGGTAGCCCTCCCCGCCCTGCTCGCCCGGCGCGGGGGTCCAGCCGAACACCGCCGAGTAGAAGGCGGCGGCGGCGTCAGGGTCGCGCGTGTGGAGCTCGTTCCAGCACAGGGAGCCTGGCTCGTTGACGACCTCGGCTCCCTTCATCGCCTTCGGCTGCCAGATTCCGACAGCCGCCCCGGTCGGGTCGGCGAACATGGCCATCTTGCCCAGGTCCATAACGTCCATCGGCCCGGCGATCACGTCCCCGCCCGCCTCGGCGACCGCGCCGGCGATGGCGTCCGCGTCGTCGACCGACACATAGCTCGACCACACCGCCGGCTGCTCGGGAGCCATCAGCGGCATCACGCCGCCGACGGACCTGCCACCGGACGTCGCGGTCCGGTAGCCGCCTGTCTGGTCCGCGATCGGCGACTCGGGGATCTCCCACCCGAAGAGCCCGCCGTAGAAGGCAACCGTCGCCTCCACGTCGGGGGTCCCGAGGTCCACCCACGAGGGCGTTCCCGGCGCGTACTCGGTCGTTGCGGGCATTGCGATCTCTCCTCGCCTCGATTTGGAGGCCGATCCTCCCACGCCTCGGGTCTCAGCGCGGTGAAAGACTGGTCACGGAAGGGCTGCCCGCTAAAAT
>JAWVFM010000234.1:0-2543 GCA_033856015.1 Solirubrobacterales bacterium | reverse complement strand
GTCGCGAGGACCACCAGCGCGACCCCCCAGCACGCAACCCCCGCGAAGAACGCGTCCGCCGAGGTGGCGATCCAGATCGCCGCCGGCGCCAGCACGAGAAACGGCGCCGCGGCGCGGGCCCGTTCCTCCCCCATGACCTCGCGGCCGGCGACCAGCGCCGCCGGCACCGACGCCGCGCCGCCGGTGACCATGAGGAGCGCCGCGGGCATCGCCCCGCCGGCCCCGATGCGGTCCATCCCCCAGAGCGTGAGGAGCATTCCGGGCGGATGCGTCTGCACGTGGTTCACGTAGGCGTTCGGGTTCGTCGTCAGGCCGTGGAAGAGCGCCGCCGGCGAGCCGACGAGCGGCACGTCGCGCAGGTACTCGTCCGGCTTCAGGACCGGGACGGTCAGCCAGTAGCCGCCGTCGATGAGGTCGAGGGCGCCGGCCCAGAGCCAGGCGCCCGCGAAAGCGGCCACGAGCAATCCACCCCAGCCAAGCTTGTCCCGCAGCCACGGCGCGGTGGCGACGATCGTGCCGCCGACGACCAGGGTGACGAGGCCCTGCGGCTGGAGGCCCGGGTTGAAGCGGCCGGCAAGCGGCGGTGCGCCCAGGAGGATGTCCGCGCCGGCGCCGTTCAGGAGCTCGCCCCAGGCGACCGTCACGCCGATGAGCACGGCCCAGGCGAGCAGGGCGAACGCAGCGCGACGACCCCAGGTCGTCCATGCTCCGGGGTGCAGGGCGAGCGCTCGCGCCTCCATGAGGCGGCAAGTTATGGGATCGCCCTAATCCGGCAGGAAATCTAGGGCAGGGCGAAGGTGGCGCTGCCGCGGGCCAGGCGGTCACTCTCGGTGTTGGCCACCTGGTCGAAGAAGCGCGTGTTGCGGCCCCTTCGCAGGAAGCCGGGCGCGAGCGGCCGCGGCGCGCGCAGCGCCGTCACGGCCGCCCGGAAGGCGATCGCGTCGGCGGGCCGGTAGCGGAGGCCGTAGAGGCGGCGAATCGGCGCCGGCAGAGCACCGAGCATGATCACGTTGTGGACTCTCATGGCCGGCGCGTTCAGAGTGGGAACAGGGATCTCGAACATGATCGCCCGGCCGGTGGAGCGGGCCTCCTGGGTCAGATGCGCGTCGGGAGAGCGAATCCGCGCCGAGAAGTAGTCCTCGAACTCGGCCCAGGAGCGTGGCGCCACCGCCTCGGGCATGCCGAAGAGGGCGCCGAACGTCACGTAATCACGCCAGAGCGCGTCGAGCTCTGCCGGCTGGAGCTTCGCGATGAAGAGCTCGTAGAACACCCGAGCCGAGTCGGCGACGACGGCGACGGTCCAGAGCATCTGCTCGGGGTCGAAGGCCGAGTAGGGGGTTCCCGCGGAAAAGCTCCCAGCCTCCTCCGGCAGGACGCCGTGGACCCCCTCGTGCATGGTGTTGACGAGCCGCAGGACGGCGTCGGCGTCGGCCCGGGAGCCGAAGAAGATCGCCTCGAACATCTTCCCCGTCTGGGCGAGGCGCTGGAACGGGCGCTCGGGCCGCCGGGTGTGCAGGCGCGTGCCGATGAAGTTGAGCGGCGCGATCGCGCCGATCGCCAGGGCCCGCTGGCCGTAGAGCAGGCCGACCGCGCGTTCGGAGTGCACCCGGCGAAGCACGGAGTCCTCGGGAAAGTAACCGTCGGCGACCCTCGCCATACGGCGAATCTACAACCCGCCTGGGTCATCTAGCGTTGTCGAGCGCGATGAACGACTCCGCTTTTCCGGTTGAGCGCGCCACTGTGCGCGACGGGCTCGAGCTCGCCTATGTACGCGCCGGGATCGGCGGCTATCCGCTCCTGCTGGTGCACGGTTGGCCGGAGACGAAGCGGATCTGGTGGCGAAACGTCGAGCCGCTCGCCGAGGCCGGGTTCGAAGTGATCGTCCCGGACCTCCGGGGCTTCGGGGACTCCGGCCTGGCGCCCGACGGCTTTTACGACCTGGCCGCGCACGCGCACGACCTGCATGCGCTTGTCGGCGACGTCCTCGGACACGAACGCTGCGCCACAGCCGGGGGCGATCTGGGAGGCGGCGTCATCCAGGACCTGGCGCTCCGCTTCGACGGCTTCGTAGAGCGCCAGGTGCTGTTCAACTCAGTGCTGCCGCTCCTACCCGAGGCCTACGAGGCAGCGGGCATCCCGGCGGGCCCGCCAAGGGAGCTCCGGATGGCCGCCGACTACTTCCTGCGCCAGGGCCGGGAGGCGGACGCGCTCGCCGCCGAGCTGGACACGCCGGCGAAGCGGCGCCGCTATGTCGCGGAGTTCTACGGGCACCGCTTCTGGTCCGCGCCCGGGTCCTTCTCGCCCGACGACGTTGACTTCATGACCGAGCCGTTCGGCGACGCCGAGAAGCTGCGTGCCGGCTGGGGCAACTACGAGAGCGCTATGGGTAGCCGGCCCCTCTCCGAGCCGCCGCGGTTCTTCGAGGTCAGCGCGGTGCCGACGCTGGCGCTCTACGGGCCCGAGGACCACGTCATCTGGCGCCGATTCCCGGAGATGTGCGAGGTCGCGTTCAGCGAGTTGATCGGGCCGTTCGTCGTTCCCCG
>JAWVFM010000233.1:0-3173 GCA_033856015.1 Solirubrobacterales bacterium | reverse complement strand
GCGCGACAGCGTGCTGGCACCGGATCCGGCCGTGGACGCAGTGACGCAACTTGCCGCTCCGCGCTACCAGGCGATCGACATGACCGACTTCTTCTGCGACGAGACGCAGTGCTATCCGGTCATCGGCGGCGTCCTGGTCTACAAGGACATCAGTCACATGACGCGGGTTTTCGCCAGGTCAATGGGGCCGTACCTCGAATACCGGTACCGCGACCTGACGTGATCCTCCGCAGATGCACATAGCCACGCTCCGACAGCTCGCCCTTGGGACTGTGCTGCTCGCCGGCCTGGCTGCACCCGCCGGCGTGTCCGCCAAGCTCGTCGTCGGGGTGTCCGACCAGCAGGCGACGACGTTCACGAGTCCGTTGTTCGCCCCGGCCAAGCTGACGGTCGCACGCTATGTCGTGCCGTACGACGTCGCGAACGACCCACTGCAGGCTGGGCGGCTCGAGAGCTGGCTCGCCGCGGCGCAGGGAGCCCGTCAAAGGGTGCTGATCTCCTTCGAGCACTCACGCCTCAGCAGGCAGGCGGCCGGGAAGCTCCCGACGCCGGCGGCCTACAAGACGGCGATCACCGCATTCAAGAAGCGTTACGGCAGCCTCGTCAGCGACATCTCTCCGTGGAACGAGGTGGATCGCAAGTACGACCGGGCCCGCGCCGAGGGCCAGCCGACGTGGAACAAGCCGGCGATGGTCGCGCGCTACTACGGGGTGGCGCTGCGGGTCTTCAAAGGCAAGCGCATCGTCGCCCTCGACATCCTCGACCAGCAGCAGGTCTCCTACGCGGTCCGCTACATCAGGCAGTTCAAGGCGGCCGTCAAGGCGCAGCGACTCCCCGCGCCAAGGATCTGGGGCGTGCATCCCTACTCCGACATCAACAGGTTCAGCACGCTGCGCACGCGAGCGCTGCTGAGTGCGACCGGCAGCGGCGACGTGTGGCTGACCGAGGCGAGCGGCATCGTCCGCTTCGGTTCGGGCTTCCCTTACAACGAATCCCGAGCCGCGGCAGCGAACAGGTGCATGTTCACGATCGCGCGGCTCAGCCCGAGGATCAAGCGGCTGTACGTCTTCGGCTGGGCTGCCGGGGGGACCTTCGACTCCGGCCTTGTCCGCCCCGACGGTCTGACACCGCGCCCCGGCTACACGGTGGTCAAGCGCCGCCAGGCCGGGCCGTGTGGCAAGCGCTGACGAACGTCACCGGGACACAGCCTCGAACTCGCCGGTCTCGAGCGAGCGCTTGACCTCGGCGTCGATCTGCTCCTGGGACTGGCCGGGACGCTGGCGGCCCATGAAGCGCCGGAACTTCAGGATCTCCAGGACGTAGACCAGGTACGCGCTCGCGAGCAGCACGAGCAGGCTCAGGACACCCATGACCGCCGTCCAGCCCGGGTGCAGATGGCCGTGATTGTCGGAGTAGGGAACGAACCGCAGTGCGAGCGCCAGACCCGCAAGGCACGCGGTCCAGGCGTAGAGGTAGAGCACGGTCCGGCGCTGGCTGAAGCCGATGCGGCTGAAGCGATGGTGGAAGTGGTTGGCGTCGGCGACGTAGACCGGGCGCCCGTACTTCATCCGCTTGAGCACGACGAACGTGGTGTCCAGGAACGGCACGGCCAGGACCATCAACGGGATCACGACCGCAACGAGGGCATTGGTCTTCAGCGAGCCCTGGACCGACACCATCCCGAGCAGGTAGCCGAGCAGGTTCGAGCCACAGTCGCCCATGAAGATCGACGCCGGGTGGAAGTTGTGGCCGAGGAAGCCGATCGCCGCGCCGGCGGTGATCGCGGCGAGCACCGCGGCCGAGCCCTTGTCGAGATCGAACGCGATGATCGACAGGGCGATCGCCGAGATCGCGCAGACGCCGGCGGCCAGCCCGTCGATGCCGTCGGAGAGGTTGACGACGTTGATGATCGCCACCAGGCCGAGGATCGTCAGCGGCTGGCCGGCGCCCCCCAGGTCGACCCGGTGCACGAACGGCAGCGTGAAGTGGTCGACGCGCACCCCGGTCAGAACCGGCGGCAGCACGGCGCCGACCTGCCCGGCGAGCTTCACCGGCGCGGGCAGGTCGAAGATGTCGTCCAGCGCGCCGACCAGCGTGATGATCGCCGCCCCCCACAGGATCGCCTGCCACTCCTTGTTGCCATCCATCAGCCACAGCGCCATGGCGGCGCCCGCGCCGGCGAAGATCGCCAGCCCGCCCAGCAGCGGGGTCGGGCGCTCCGAAAGGCCGCGACCGCCTGGCTGGTCGACAGCCCCCAGCCGCACGGCGAGCCGTGCAGACAGGGGCGTGACCGCGAACGTCACAACCGCCGCGAACAACCCCGCAAAGAGGGCGTCTAGCCCCGTGCGGTTCATGGCGGGAGTCTGTCAGGGACGGAGGTCGGGTCAGGCGGTCGCTGCGACGCGCAGGTGCTCGTAGAGCGGATGGCGCTCGACGATCGCGGTGACGCGGTCGCCCAGTTCGGCGCGCGCCCCTTCGAACGCCGGGGTCAGCGCCGTGGCGATGATCTCGCCCACTTCTGCGAAGTCGGAGCCCTGCAGGCCGCGCGTGGCAAGCGCGCTCGTGCCCACGCGCAGGCCGCTGGTGACCATCGGCGGGCGCGGATCGAACGGAACGGCGTTGCGGTTGACGGTGATGCCGATGTCATGCAGCCGGTCCTCGGCCTGCTGGCCGTCCAGCTCCGACTCGCGCAGGTCGGCGAGCACCAGGTGCACGTCCGTGCCGCCGGTCAGAACGTTGACCTTCTCGGCCTGCAGAAGCTCCTCGGCGAACGCCTTGGCGCCGGCCACGGTGCGCTCCTGGCGCTCGCGGAACAGGTCGGAGCCCGCGATCCTGAAGGCGACCGCCTTGCCGGCGATGACGTGCTCGAGCGGGCCGCCTTGCTGGCCGGGGAAGACCGCGGAGTTGATCTGCTTGGCGTACTCCTCCTTGCAGAGGATGAGCCCGCCGCGCGCGCCGCCCAGCGTCTTGTGCACGGTGCTCGTGACGACATCCGCGTACGGGACGGGGCTGGGATGCTCGCCCGCCGCGACCAGCCCGGCGAAGTGCGCCATGTCGACCATCAGCAGCGCGCCGACCTCGTCGGCGATCGCGCGGAAGCGCTCGAAGTCCAGGAAGCGCGGGTAGGCCGACCAGCCCGCGAGAATCAGCTTCGGCCTGCGCTCCTTGGCGAT
>JAWVFM010000232.1:0-4902 GCA_033856015.1 Solirubrobacterales bacterium | reverse complement strand
CTGCACGAGGAGCGGGCAGCGGACCCTGGCCGCGCTCTTCCCGGGCGAGTATGCGGCCACCTTCAGCGCGATCCGCGCCGCAACGTCGTTGTGCCACTTGCTGCCCGGGGGCACGATCGCCTCGTAGCCGGGCTGCGCGTCGGGCGCGGTCATCACGGCCACGCTTCCCGGAGGGCCGACGATCCGGGCATAGACGGGCGGGCGCCTGAGCAGCGCGGAGGCCGCGTCGGCGAGGCCGAGCGCCGTCAGGCCGGCGGCGCTCTTGGGGCTCATGGCGCGCAGCGCGGCGATTCCGTTCGTGTGCGGCACCTGCGAGATCGCCGCGGCGAGCGTCGGGTCTCCTGCGGCCACCGCGATCACGTGCCCGCCGCCGAACGAGGAGCCCCAGATCGCGATCCGCTCCGGATCGACGCCCTCGAGGCCTCGCGCGAAGGCAATCGCCGCCCGCCAGTCGGCGTGCTGGCGACGGACGTCCACGAGGTTGCGGGGCTCGCCGCTGGAATCGCCGAAGTGGCGGTAGTCGAAGACGAGCGCCGCATAGCCGGCGGCCGCGAAGCGCTGCGCGTAGGCATCGAGACGGGCGTCCTTCAGCGCCCCGAAGCCATGCGCCATGACAACGCAGGGCGCGCTCCACGAGCCGGCGAGCGGCGTGAACAGCCAGGCGCCGAGCGTCTCACCGGCGACCGGGATGCTGACGTCTTCGCGAGCTTCGCTCACGCCAGGGCGTCGATGCGAGCCGCGAGCTCGAAGTCGGTAGCCGTGAGGCCGCCTGCGGCATGGTTGGTGATCGAGACGGTCACCTTGTCCCAGGAGATCGCGAGGTCCGGGTGATGACCCATGTCCTCGGCGGGGGCGACCACCGCGTCGACGAACCGCACCGAGCCGACGAAGTCGCCGCGCTCGAACGTCTTCTCGATCGCGTCGCCGGAGCGCTCCCAGCCCTCCAGCTCGGCAAGCCGCGACCCGATCTCCTCGTCGCCAAGCAGGTCCATGGGCGGAGCTTACCCGGGGGCGTGTGCGCATAATCGGAGCATGCGCATCGCAAGCCTCGTGCCGTCCGCGACGGAGGCGCTGTTCGCCCTCGGCCTGGGCGACGACGTCGTGGCGGTCACGCACGAATGCGACTTTCCCAGCGGGGTCGCCGAGCTTCCGCGCCTCACGCGCAGCGTCATCCCGGCGGGCCTCGACGCCGCCGAGATCGACGCGCGCGTCCGCGAGGTGACGGGACGCGGCGAGGCGCTCTACGAGCTCGATGCGGAGACGCTGGAAGAGCTCGAGCCTGACCTCGTCGTCACCCAGGCCCTCTGCGCCGTTTGCGCCGTCTCCTACGACGACGTGCGCGCGGTCGCCGGGCGCCTGCGTTCCACCCCGGAGGTCATCTCGCTGGACCCGGAGCGTCTCGATGAGGTGCTCGACGACCTGGTCCGGCTCGCGGACGCGGCGTCGGTGCAGGGGCGCGGTGAGGTGCTTCGCCGTGAGCTCCGCGCCCGCCTCGACGCGGTGAGCGCGGCTGTCGACGGCGCCCCGCGCCCGCGGGTGGCGGCGCTCGAGTGGCTCGATCCGCCGTTCGTCGGCGGCCACTGGGTCCCGGAGATGATCGTCGCCGCCGGTGGGACCAGCGCCGTCGGGTCCCCGGGCGAGAAGTCGCGGACGGAGACGTGGAGGGCAATTGCCGCCACCCGCCCCGACGTGGCGGTCGCGATGCCCTGTGGGCTCTATGCCGACGAGGCGCTCGACGAGGCCGAGCGCCACCGCGAGGAGCTCGAGTCACTTGGGATCCGGGCGTGCTTCGCCGTGGACGCGGCGGCGTCGTTCTCGCGCCCGGGGCCGCGGCTGGTCGACGGTGTCGAGCTTCTCGGACACCTGCTCCACCCCGACCTGGTCTCAGCGCCTGCCGGCGCCGAATGGAGGGCCCTTTGGGGCTGACCTGGGCCGAGCAGGGCCTCGAGATCGCCGGCTCGCCCGAGGACTGCTTCGCCGCCATCGCCGATTACGAGAGCTTCCCGGAATGGCAGCGTGCCGTGGAGGAGGTCGAGGTCCTGGACCGCTATCCCGACGGCCTCGGCCGCAACGTCAGGGTTCGCGTCGATGCGCGCTTTCGCGTCGTCACCTACGAGCTCGAATACCACTATGAGCGGCCCGCCCGGGTCTGGTGGGACTTCGTTCGCGGCGAGGGCGTCCGCGCAATCGAGGGCGAATTCCGCTTCGAGCCCAGCGGTGCGGGCACCCTCGCGACCTACCGTCTGGGAATCGACCCTGGGGTGCCGGTCCCCGGCCTGATCGCCCGCCGCCTCACCGGCGAGGTGATGAAGCGCTCGGTGACGGACCTGCGCGACGAGGTCGAACGGCGCTGGGCGGCGCACGACCAGAGCTGAGGCAGCGAAGCCGGACGGCCGCCCTTCGTTTCCCGTTGTCGCGCTACGCCGCGGCCAGGGCGATGGCCACCGCGATCACGCCGAGCACGGCCATGGCCGCGAGTTGCATGGCCAGCGATCGGAAGCGGCGCTGGCCATAGGTGACGACGGCCGCGGCGATCCCCCCTCCCAGCAGCCCGCCGAGGTGGGCGCCGATGCTGATGCGCGGAACGCCGAACGTGATCAGCAGGTTGATCACCCCCAGGCCGAGGATCTGCTGTGCGAGGTGGTCGATCCGACGGTGACGGGCGATCAGGTACGCGGCGGACATGAGCCCGAAGATCGCCCCGGAGGCTCCGAGCGAGGGGCTGTTAGGAGTCAGGAGGATCACCCCGGCCGAGCCCGCCAGCAGGGAGACGAAGTAGAGCGCCACGAACCGGACCGTCCCGATCGCCGGCTCGACCAGCAGGCCCAGGAAGTACAGGGCGTACATGTTGAATGCGATGTGGAGCAGCCCCGCGTGGAGGAAGCCGCTGGTGACGAGTCGCCACCAGTCACCGTTCGCGAGCGCAGGGCCGTAGAGGACGCCCTTGCCGACGAACGTCCCGCCGACGGTGAAGATGGACGAACCCGGCCCACCGCTTGCAACCTCAACCACGAACGCGGCCGCGTTGATCGCGATCAGGGTCATGGTGGCCGGTGCGCGCCTCGCGAGGGTGGCTGCCGAATCTCTGGGCATCCGGCGGACGTTGGTCGTCTGGCGCGAGCACTCCGGGCAGCGCATGCCGACCGGGGTCGGCGTCATGCAGTCGGGGCAGATCGGCCGCTCGCAGTTGGAGCAGGCGACGTTCGTTTCCCGTCCGGGATGGCGGTAGCAGGTCGCCAAGGTGCCGGTGAGCGTAGCTGGCGCCTCAGCCGAGCTGGGCACGCAGGAGCACCGGCCCGGTCGGGGTATCCGACCCACCGTGCGGCTCCTGGGTGACGAGCACGGCGTTCGCCCCGTCGAGCGGGCCGGGCACGGCCGCGTTCGCCGTGCCGTCGCGGCGCAGGACGAAGGTGCTCTCCGGGCTCACTGTGCCCCCGCGCTGCACCCAGACCTCGTAGACGCGGTTTCGCGGCAGGCGGGGAAGCCTGTCGACGACGAGTGTGCCGGAGCCGTCGACACGGTCGAGGTGCGCGGACGCGGCGGCGGGAGCAAGCGGGCCGGTGGCCACGGCCGCCACCGTCGAGTGGGCCGTGCCGCCTCCGGAGCCATTGATCAGGTACCCGGCGATGCCGGCAAGCGCTAGGGCGGTCGCGGCGAACCCCGTCGCCGGCCGCAGGAGCAGCCCGCGCCAGCCAACCCTGGCGTTGCGCGGCCGAGCGGGCGTCGGGGAGGCGCTTGCCCGGGCGTCGGCGTTGACCTCGGCAAGGATCGCCTGGCGCACGGCGGGTGACGGGCGCAGCTGCTCGACCGAAGCCGGCAGGGTGTCCACGGCAGGCCTAAGCCATTGCAGGTAGTTCCTGCAGGCCTCGCAAGACTCGAGATGCAGGGCGAGCTCCTCGGCTTCGCGCTCCTCGAGCGAGCCCAGCGCGTACGCGGCCAGCGCCTCGCGCTGCGGCTCACCGGCGACGTGCTCGGAGACGCTCACGGCAGCGCCTCCATCGCCTCGTCGATTCCAAGCCCCTCGGCGAGGCTCGAGCGCATCTTCTCCAGGCCCAGGCGCATGCGTCCCTTGATGGTCCCAAGCGGGGCGCTCAGCATCTCGGCGATCTCCGACTGGCTGAAGCCGCCGAAGTAGGCGAGGGCGATCACCTGGGACTGCTCACGCGGCAGCTCCTCGATCGCGCCGCGCACCCGCTGGGCCATCTCGCGGCGCACGGCCTCGTCGTCGGTGAGCTCCTCCGCCGGGCGGCCTTCAAGGGTCGCGTCGTCGTCCTGGTCGAGGTGACGGGTCGGGGAGGAGCCGCGGCGGAGCGCGTCGATCGCGCGGTTGCGAACGATGCCGAGGGTCCAGGAGCGAACGCTTCCGCGAGCCGGGTCGTAGCGTCCCTGCGAGCGCCAGATCGAGAGGAACGCCTCCTGGATCACGTCCTCGGCGGCGCTGCGCTGGCCGACGATTCGGTGGGCGAGCGAGAAGGCGGCGCCGCTGTGGCGATCGTAGAAGCGCTCGAACGCAGCCGGGTGCTTGTCGTCGACGAGCGCCATCAGCTCCTCGTCGCCGAGCCGGTCCAGTCCCCTGCCGCTGAGTGTTCCGCTGATCTTCACTTGTCGTGCGTCCCGCGCGGGAGCGTAGGCCTTGCGCCAATTACTACGCCGCCGAGGCCGACGTGGATCACCCGTCCGCGAAAGCGGAGAAGATCACGTCACCAGAGAGATCGCGGAGGATCAGATGGACACTTCCAACCCAGCGCGCCTGTACGCAACCCTGATCGGCGGCGTCCTCGTCATTGCGGGGGTGATCGGCTTCTTCTACAACGGGCACTTCGGGTCCGGGGCGGACGCCTTCGGCAACGACTCGAGCGTGAAGGTGTTCGGGATCCTGGCCGTGAACGGCTGGCACAACCT
>JAWVFM010000231.1:0-3687 GCA_033856015.1 Solirubrobacterales bacterium | reverse complement strand
CAACGCTCGTATCATCCGCCGTCTCCGCGCGGGCGTGGTGCAACTGGTGACACGCCGGCTTTAGGTGCCGGTGCTCGAAAGAGCTTGGGGGTTCGAATCCCTCCGCCCGCATATTCGCGCGCCCCGTCGACGGCAGCCGGGCCGTGCCTGATTCGCGGAGAACCGGTGCGCGCGGCCTCCGGAGAATCTATGCTTGCTCGCGGTATGGCGATCAACGTCGCACGACCGGGGTACGAGCTCTGGCGGCCGAACCGGGAGAAGGCCGAGTCGAAGACGACGAAAGCGCTCGTCGCGCTCGTCTTCCTGATCTCCGCGGGCCTCCTGGCGCTCATCACGCTCGGTGGCTGGTCGCGACTCGAGAGCCCCAGCGTTGGCGTCATGACCCTTGTCTGGGCCGGCCTCTACGTCGTCTTTGCGTTCCTGGTCCTGCGGTGGAACCGCGGCATCCTGCCGGTTGCGGCGGCTCTGGCGATCATCATGGCGATCTTCGCGGCGATCGCCGCGCCCCACTGGTTCGCGCGCAACAAGGTCGGCCTCTCCTCCCCCGCGCTGCCGGAGGACCTGCTCGGGCTGCTGACGCTCATCGTCGTCGCCGTCCAGCTGGTCCTGGTCGCCGTGGCGATGGTGGGGTTCAACCAGGAGTGGCACGTCGAGGAGGAGCGCCCGATCCCCGGCGGTGGCGGGGGGCCGGCGGCCTACGAGGACGACGTGCCCTCCAACCGGCCGGAGCTCGCCGACGAGCAGGACCCCGGCGCGGATCGCGACGCCCAGCCGCCCGAGGGCGAGGACGTCGAGCCTCCCGCAGACGCGCGCTGACCTGCGCCCGAGGCCTCTGGAGCCCTAGAAGAGCTGGGCGGCCTCGCGCGGCTCAACCAGCCGCGCGTCGTCGTTGCGAACGTCGTTGACGAGGTCCGCAACCTCGCGAACCTCGAGCAGGCCCGACTCAGGCGGGACGAGCAGGTCCAGCAGGTCCGCCTCCGCCAACTCCGGGTCGAGCCACGCCTCCTCGGCGCTCGGGTGGAGGATCACCGGCATCCGGTCGTGAATCGGGCGCATCAGTTCGTTCGGCGGGCCGGTCACGATCGCGCAGCTGTGGAGCATCTCCCCCGCGTCGCCGGAGGCACGGGCCGGCAGGGCGGCCCAGAGGCCTGCAAACGCGAAGAGCTCGCCGTCGCTGCGGGTGATCCAGCACGGCGTCTTGCCGAGCTCGTCGGCTCGCCACTCGTAGAAGCCGTCGGCCGGGATCAGGCAGCGGCGCTCGCGGAACGACTCGGCGAACGCGGGCTGCGTGGACAGCGATTCCATCCGCGCGTTGATCAGCGGACGCCCGGAGCGCTTCTCTGCCCAGCGCCCGGGCACGAGGCCCCACCGAAGGCGCCCCAGCTCGCGCTCGCCGTCATCGTCGCGCCGCACCGCCGGCACGGCATCGGTGGGCGCGACGTTGAACCGCGGCTCGAACTCCATCGCGGACTCGCCGACGAGGAAGCGCTGGCGGAGCTTCACAGGATCAGGGTTGGTGAGCGTGTAACGGCCGCACACGATCTCGAGGCTAGCGAGGCCGGCCGGCGGTCAGGAGCTGTGCGCGGCGGCCGCCTCCGCCAATGCCATTACCGAGACCTGCGGGTTGACTCCGGGGCAGGATGGGAGCAGCGAGGCGTCGGCGATCAGCACGCCGCGCACGCCGCGCAGGCGCCCACGCTCGTCCGCCGGGTGGCGTGAGGGATCGCTGCCGCCCGCCACCGTTCCGGTCGGATGGAAGGCGGCGAGCCGAAGCTGCTTCGGCGCGACCCGCTCAAGCGCTGCGGGCAGCTCGTCGGCGGAGCGCAGAGCCGCCACTCCCCCGCCGATCTCGACCTCGCGCGCGCCGGCGGCGAACAACATCCGCGCCATTGCGTCCATGCCGCGCAGCAGCCGGCGGAGATCGTTGCGCGCGAGCCGATAGCTGACGATCGATCGCCCGCTGCCCAGCACCCTGCCGTTCGGGGCATCGGCGACCATTCCGCCGATCGTCGCGACGTGATCGGCGCGCGCCATCCGCTCCAGGAGCGCCGCCCCGACTCCCGGGTAGGCCATGGCGCCCATCCCCGGCGGCGTCGCGGTCGCCTCGATGAGGATCCCCTCGCGCTCATGGAGCTCCTCGACCCCGACGCTCTGAAGAACGCCGCGCCAGGCGTGCACCGGCTCCTCGAATGCCCCGGCAACGGTGAGGGCCGGGTGGATCGACAGGCCTCGGCCGAGGCGCGGATGCTTGCCGAGGCCGCTGCGCCGCAGCAGCGGCGGTGCCTCCGTGGCCCCGGCAGCGACTACCACCAGCCGCGCGCGCACGTGGATGGCGCGACCGTCCGGGCCTCGGCCGGCAACCCCGACGGCTCGCCCATCCTCGACGAGCACGCGGTCGACGCGGAGACGGGCGAGGATGCGAGCGCCCGCGGCACACGCCTGCGGCAGCGCGTTCAGGTGCACCCCCGCCTTGGCGTTCCGAGGACAGCCGATCGCGCACTGGCAGCTGCCCGCGCATTCGGGGGCGTTGCGGCGAAGCGGCGCTGCCTCCCAGCCCAAGGCCGCCGCGCCCTCCAGCGCGATGCGGGCGTTGCGCCCGAGAACGGCGTCGGGCGCGGGCGCCACGCTGAGTGTCTGCTCGACCCCGTCCACCCGCTCGGCAAGCTCCTGCGGCTCGGCGAGCGCCAGCCCGTGAACTCCGTGCCAGCGTTCGACGACCCCCGGGGGCGGCCGGAAGCACGTTCCGGAGTTGACCACCGTGGTGCCGCCGACGGCCCGACCGACCGGCAGGGCAATTGGCGGAAGCCCGAGCGCCATGGTCGCGCCACCGTCGCGGTAGAGGCCGGCGAAGCGTTCGAGCGGGCCGCTGCCGCGGACTCGCGAGACCGTCCAGCGTTCGCCCTCCTCGGCAATCAGCACCGACCGGCCGCCGCGGGCGAGCTCACGGGCGGCGAATGCTCCGCCGGCGCCGGAGCCGATCACGACCACGTCCGCCTCGAGGACCGCCGGCGCCTCGGAGGCGTCGAGCAGATCGAGCTCGCCGTCGGCACGAGCCGGGCGGTTGCGCTCGGCCACGGCGTCGATCTCGCCGCGGTACACGGTTCCCCCGTGCGCGAGAAGGAGCAGCGCCTTGATGGCGTCGAGCGCGACCGCGCCTACCGTGCCGTTCCCCCCCAGCGAGGCAAGGAGCGCCGCTCGGCTGTCGGCGTCGAGCCGGCTCAGCGGGCGCCTGTGGCGTACGAGCGCAGACGCCTGAAGCACCGCCCCGGCGCCGGCAACGCCCATCCGCCCGCTCCGCGGCTGTTGCGCCAGCAGGACCTCCGCGGCCGCAGCCACATCGCCAGGCGCCGGGCCCCCGAGCTCCTGCGGCAGGAGCGCGCCGGCCAGGGCGCGCAACGCGCGCTCAGGCATGGGTCAGCCGCTCCATCAAGCGCGTGACGAGCGCGGTGACGACACGCTCGCGGGTGCGGCCCTCGCTGAGCAGCAGCTGGTTGAGCGCGAGGCCGTCGAGCGCCGCGACGAGCACCGGTGCGTCAGCGTGTGGATCGGACGACCCGGCCGCCTCGAGGATGGTCCGCGCAAGGTCCAGCGCGGCGCCCGTCCATTCCGCGTAGACGGCGCGCAGCTCGTCGCTCTGAACGGCCTCGAGCTGGAGGCGAAAGCGCGCGATCAGCAGCGGCACCCGAC
>JAWVFM010000230.1:0-2508 GCA_033856015.1 Solirubrobacterales bacterium | reverse complement strand
AACCGAGTTCCCGAGCTTTCGTGCCCCCGGGGCGACTTAATGGCGCATACCGCCACAAACTCGCCCCGCGTGGCCGGGTGCTCGCCGCTGACGCCTGATTCACCCTCCTTCGCCGCCCTGTTGTTTTTCGACCTTCCGGAGCTGTAAGCGTGAGCCGATTCGAAGATCCCGTCGTCATCAGCTGCTCGATCAGCGGGGCGATCGCCAACCGCGACCAGTGCCCGGCGATCCCGTACACGCCCGAGGAGTACGCCGCCGAGGCCAAACGGGCCGTCGACGAGGGCGCTTCGCAGATCCACATCCACGCCCGCACCCCGGACGGCACGCCGTCCTTCGAGATCGAGGACTTCCGGGCGATCACGGAGGCCATCCAGGGGGCTGTGGACGACGTGATCATCAACTACTCGACCGGCGCGATCGGCATCCCGATCGAGAAGCGGCTCGAGTACCTGCGGGCGCTTCGGCCCGACGTTGCGGCCCTGAACATGAGCTCGATGAACTACGCCAAGTACTCGGCGCGCCGCAAGGACTTCGTGTTCAAGGCGGTCTTCGAGAACTCCTTCGACACGATCATCGAGTTCCTGACGGCGATGCGCGAGCTCGGGATCAAGCCCGAGCACGAGTGCTTCGACGCCGGCCACGTCGCCAACCTCGACCCGCTCGTCGACATGGGCCTGCTCGATCCGCCGCTCAACGTGTCGCTCGTGATCGGCGTGAACGGCGGGATCAGGCCGAAGCCGCGGAACGTCGGCCTGATGTCCGACCAGGTCCCGGGCGGCCCCGAGGGCCCCAACAACTGGCAGGTGATCGGCATCTCACGCGACCAGTGGAAGCTGATCGGAGCGTCCCTGGTGCTCGGCGGCAACGTCCGGGCGGGGCTCGAGGACAACCTCTACCTGCCGGACGGCGAGATGGCCCGCTCGAACGGCGACCTGATCGGGAAGGCGCGCCAGATGGCCGAGGACGTCGGGCGCCGGGCGGCGACGGTGGCCGAGGCCCGCGAGCTCCTCGGCGTGCCGAAGCGCGCCGCGGCATGACCGGCGCGCTCGGCGACGTCAAGGTCCTCGATCTCACCCGTCTCCTCCCGGGCGGGTTCTGCTCGCTCCTCCTCGCCGACCTCGGTGCCGACGTCGTCAAGGTCGAGGACACGGGGATGGGCGACTACGTTCGCTGGGCGCCGCCCTACTACGGCTCCGACGAGCAGCAGGCGCTCGGCACCCGTTCCGCGCTCTACCTGGCCCTGAACCGCGGCAAGCGCTCGATCCGCGTCGACCTGAAGAACGAGGCCGGGCGCGATGCCCTGCTTCGCCTCGTCAAGGAGTACGACGTGGTCCTGGAGAGCTTCCGGCCCGGCGTGCTGGACCGCCTGGGCTGCGGCTACGAGGCGATGCGCGTGGCGAACCCCGGGATCGTCTACTGCGCGATCACGGGCTACGGGCAGACCGGGCCGAACACCGCGCGTGCCGGTCATGACATGAACTACCTCGGCCTGGTGGGCCTGCTCGGGCTGACGGGCGAGCCGGGTGGTCCCCCCATCCAGGCCGCCGGCCAGATCGCCGACCTCGGCGGCGGCGCGCTGATGGCCGCCTTCGGCGTGCTCGCGGCGCTCCGGGAGCGCGAGCGCTCCGGCGAGGGGCAGCTCGTTGACGTTTCGATGGCGGATGGGGCGCTCTCGTGGCTCGCGATGACGGCCGCGGCGTTCCTCTGCGAGGGCCGGTTGCCCGAGCGCGGCGCCGAGCAGCTGACGGGCGGGTTCGTCTGTTACCACCCCTACGAGGCGGCGGACGGCTGGGTCACCTGCGGGGCCCTCGAGCCCAAGTTCTGGCGCTCCTTCTGCGAGAACACCGGCCACCCCGAGCTCGACGAGAAGCAGTTCGAGCGTCCCGGCTCCGAAGCCTGGGAGGCGATCGCCGCCGTCTTCCGATCGAAGACGCGCGACGAGTGGCGCGCCTTCATCGACGAGCACGACGCCATGATCGAGCCGGTCCTGGACCTGGACGAGGCGCTCACCTCGGAGCTCGTGCGGGAGCGGGAGATGGTCGTGGAGGTCGACCAGCCGGAGCTCGGCCCGGTTCGCCTCCTGGGCGCGCCGGTGAAGCTCTCGCGCACCCCGGCCGAGCCCACCCGTCCAGCGCCCGCGCTCGGCGAGCACAGCGAGGCCGTGTTGCACGAGGCCGGCTTCGGCGAGGAAGAGGTTGCCGCGCTGCTCGAGTCCGGCGCTGTCGCGGGGCCGAACGTCGAGCAGCAGGCAGCGCGGTTCATGGGATGAGCGCGGAACCGTCCACCAATCCCAATGGCTCCGGCACGGGCGCGGACGAGGTCGAGCTCCTGCGCATCTCGGAGCTCGCCGAGCGTTCCGGCGTCCCGGTCGGGACCATCCACCACTACCTGCGCGAGGGGCTCCTGCCGCCGCCGGTGAAGACCTCCCGGAACATGGCGTACTACCCGCCGGAGTTCGTCCAGCGGATCGGGTTGATCAAGCAGCTTCAGGAGGACCGGTTCATGCCC
>JAWVFM010000229.1:0-7524 GCA_033856015.1 Solirubrobacterales bacterium | reverse complement strand
ATCCAGTCGTGCACCTGGAGCTCCACACCCGCGATCTGGCGCAGGCGCGGGCTTTCTACGCGGAGCTCTGCGCCTGGCCCGAGGAGCGCATCCACGCGAGCGGCGGCTCCTATCTGGCGCTCGACCTGGCCCGCCGCCTGGGCGGAGGGATCGTGGAGTGCCCGGCCTCGCGGCCGATGTGGCTTCCCTACGTCGAGGTGGCCGATGTCGGCCCGGTCACGGAGCGCGCCCGCTCGCTCGGCGCGACCGTCGTTCTCGAGCCGCGCGAGGGCCACGCCGGCTGGCGGAGCGTCGTCGCTTCGGACGCCGCCGGGGCGCTGGCCTTCTGGCAGCCGAAGGGCTGACGGGTGCGGACCCCTGCTACGCGGCGGGCTGGACCGGCCTCTAAGCCGGCGATCGGCGGGTAGTCGAAGCGCTTTCGCCGGGCGCAGTGAAGCCCAGGATGAGCTGGGCCGTCTCGAGCGGGACGTCGAGTTGCGGGCAGTGGCCGACGCCTTCGAGCTCGACCCAGTCGGCATTCGGCAGCCAGTCGTCGCGGAACCGGAGGGCGGCCTGCGGCCACGCGAGGATGCGGTCCTCGGTTCCCCACACGATCCGCATGGGGCACGCGATGCTCTCGGCGTCGAGGCTCCAGCCCTGCTCGCGCGCGAACTCGATCAGCGGGAGCACGGCGGGGCAATCGGCCGCACCCCGAATCATGTGGGCGATCAGCTCGGCCGGGATGTGCTCGTAGTTGGTCGCGACGAACTCGGTCGCCCGCCGCCGCCCCTCGGGCGTCGAGGCGATGGCGTCGGCGTGCGGGGCCGCGTCCTTCAGAAGCGCCTGCATCGTCAGGAAGAAGGTTTGGGTTTCGCTGAACGAGTCGTCGCCCTCGGCCCAGCCGCCGGCCGGCGCGAGAGCGACGACCGACTTCGCACGGCCACGCGCTGCGAGCTGGAGGGCGAGGTACCCGCCGAGCGAGTTGCCGACGATGTGGGCCGTCTGGAATCCGGCCTGGTCCATTGCGACCTCGACGGCGTCGGCCAGGGCGCCGTCGCTGACCTCGACTTCTAGGGGCGGCCCTCCGGCGTGTCCCGCCAGGGTCGGCGCCAGGACGTCGTGATGGCGCTCGAGCTCCGGCAACACGAGCTCCCAGCTCCGCCAGGTGTCGGTGAAGCCGTGCAGGCAGACGAGCGGCGGGCCGGAGCCGCCGCGGTGCAGCGGGGTGAAGGTGGAGCTCACGAGCCGGAGCCTAGGGAGTGTCGGCCGAGCTCATCCCCGGAGCCGCCCGCGACGCGTCATCCTCGAGCTTGCCCTGCCGAGAGGAGAACCACCAGATGCCAGCTGATCCCGACCGCAAGCAGCTTGCCCGCGACGCCTACCGCGCATACGAGAGCGGCGATCGCGATGCCATCGAGAGGCTTCTCGCCGACGACCTCGTGTTCTACAGCCCGCCGGATCCCGGCATCGACCGCTCCGCCTACTACGAGCGCTGCTGGCCGAACACCCGGCACAAAGAGAGCTACGAATTGTTCCGCATGAACGAGGCAGGCGACGAGATCGTCGTCACCTACGAGAGCACCAAGACCGACGGAAACCGGTTCCGCAACACCGAGGTCCTGACCTTCGAGGGAGACAGGATCGCCACGGTGGAGGTCTACTTCGGCTGGGACCTCGAGTAACGCCGCGGAAATCGACGCCTGGGGAGGCGTACGAAATTCAAGCTTCGCCGTCCCCTGTCGATTAGCAGTGGGCAGGGCCGCACGCACGAAACACGCACCATGGCTACCCCTTCCCCCATTTCGCAGCCGATGCCGCCCGGTGTGGGCGCGTCCGATGCGCTGACTTCGACGCGGCTCGCACGCACGGCCGCCGCCGTGTCACGCGCCCTGCCGCGTGGGCAGACGCTGCCTGAGCACGAGTTCAACCGCCGCCACCGGGTGATGCTGTGGATCCTCTGGGCGCACGTCGTCGTGCTGCCGGTCTTCTCCCTGCTCCGCGGCCTGGGTCCGGCGACGTCGATCAGCTCGGTCGCCCCGATCGCCCTCGCCGGCGCGCTCGGGTCGTTGAAGAGCGCCAGCCGTCGCGCTCGATCAGTTGCGGTGGCGGTCGGGCTGTTGACCTCCTCAGCCGTTCTCGTCAACGCCTGGGGCGGCCAGATCGAGGCGCATTTCCACTTCTTCGTGATGATCGCGCTGCTCGCCCTGTACGAGGACTGGCTTCCGTTCGGCCTCGCGATCGCCTATGTCGTGGCCGAGCATGGGGTGCTCGGTGCCATTTCGGAGTCGTCCGTCTACAACCACGGCGGGAACCCGTGGGGGTGGGCCGCGATCCACGGCGGCTTCGTGCTGGCGGCGGCGACCGCCAACGTGACGACCTGGCGACTCAACGAGGAGATGCGCACCAGGATGGACGCGGCTCACGAGCGGGCCAAGGAGACATCGAAGCGATTCGAGCTCGCCTTCGAGAGTGGCGTCTCCGGGATGGCGCTCGTGGCGACGGACGGGCGCTATCTGCAGGTCAACCGCGCGCTGTGTCAGATCACGGGCTACAAGGAGCATGAGCTGCTGGAGCTCGACTGCCAAGCGATTACGCATCCCGAGGACCTCGAGAGCGACATCGCTCAGCGGCAGACTCTCCTTGACGGTTTCGCCCACGTCTACGAGGGGGAGAAACGCTACGTCCATCGCGACGGGCATGAGCTGTGGGTGAAGCTCGGCGTCACCGCGGTCCACGGAGATGACGGAGCTGTCGCCTACTTCATCTTCCAGGTCCATGACGTGACCACGCGCAAGCGCTTCGAGGACGAGCTGGCGCACCAGGCCCTGCACGACCCCCTGACCGATCTGCCGAACCGCGCGCTCCTGCTCGACCGCCTGAGCCACGCGCAGTTCCGCCTGCGGCGCCGAGCGGGCACGATCGCCGTCCTGTTCGTCGATCTCGACCGCTTCAAGCTCGTCAACGACGGGATGGGCCACAGCGCCGGTGACGCGGTCCTCCTGGATGCCTCCCGGCGCCTGTCGGAAACGGCTCGCGCGGGGGACACCGTCGCCCGCTTCGGCGGTGACGAGTTCACGATCCTCTGTGAGGACGCCGGCGAACAGGAGGCACGGCTGGTCGCTCAGCGGATTCTCGAAGCGTTCTCGCGGCCGTTCGAGCACGAGGGCAGGGAGTTTCACCTGAGCGCCAGCATCGGCGTGCGGGTCAGCGAGCACGGCGCCGCGAGCCCCGATTCGCTGCTGCGAGACGCCGACATGGCCCTTTACACGGCGAAGCGACACGGACGCGCGCGCGTGGAGATCTTCGATCCCGCGAAGTCCACGCCCGGGAACGACCGGCTCGCGAGCGAGCAGGCGTTGCGACTCGCACTTCGCCATGAGGAGCTCTGCCTGCACTACCAGCCCGAGATCGACCTGGAGACAGGGCGGATCGTCGCGCTCGAGGCGCTCGTGCGCTGGGAGCACCCGGAGCGCGGCCTCGTCCCGCCCGGTGAGTTCATCCCCCTGGCCGAGGAGAGCGGGCTCATCGTCCCGATGGGCGAGTGGATCCTCTCCGAGGCCTGCTCCCAGCTCGTTGCCTGGCAGCGCGACGGCACGGTCGGCACGGATGTGCGGATCGCGGTGAACGTCTCCGCGCGCCAGCTCTCCGAGGCCAGGCTTCCGAAGATGGTGGCGGAGGTCCTCGTCTCCACCGGTCTCGATGCCGCTTCGCTCTGTCTCGAGATCACCGAGACAGCCATCGTCGACGACCCCGAGATGGCGCTCGCCAACCTGCTCGCGATCAAGCAGCAGGGCGTGTTCATCGCGCTCGACGACTTCGGCATGGGGTTCTCGTCTCTGAGCCAGATCCGCGAGCTGCCGCCGGTCGACGTGATCAAGATCGACCGGTCGTTCGTCGCCGGCCTTGGGCATGAGGAATCCGACGGAGCGGTCGTCGGAGCGGTTCTCAGCCTTGCGCAGACCCTGGGCCTGAAGGTGGTTGCCGAGGGAGTCGAGACCGCGGACCAGCTCGAGCTCCTGCGCGAGCTCGGTTGCCAGATCGGCCAGGGGTTCTTCTTCGCCCGTCCCCAGCCGTCCGAAGAGGTTGCCCTCCTGCTGGCCGAGAGAACGGCGGCGAGGGCTCTAGCAGCTGCTGGAGGTTGATCGGGCCGTGAGCGAGCTGGCGCTCGAGCCGCAGCCGGAGGCCGCTCACCTCGATGACACGCTTTTCCTGGCCTGCGGGCTGGCCTGGTGTGCCGGCGCGATCGACGTTGCGGCCGCGGTCTCGCATTTCTCGGGCTCCGCCCTCTACGCGGTGACCTTCATGGGCCTCGCGGCCGCTCAGTTTCTGCTGGGGGTCGCCATCTATCGGCAAGCGGGGCGCAGGCTGCTCATCTTCGGCGCCTGCTTGAGCCTCGCGGTGGCGTTGATCTGGATCGCGTCCTGCACCACCGGGCTCCCGGTCGGCTCCTCACCCTGGACCGCGCAGCCGGTCGGGACGGGAGGCTTCATCGCCGGCGCGGACGAATTCGCCCTGGCGCTCATCGTTGCCTGCCAGCTCGGAGCCGGGCGCGCCGGCGCGTTGACGCGTGGCGTCAAACGGGTCCTCTCGGTCGCCGGCATCTTCCTCATCCTGCTCAGCTCGCTGATCCTGACACTCGGCAGCAGCCACGTCAGCCTCGCAGGGCCGATCAGGATGCTCTGTCATCTCGGCTGAGCGCGCCGGCGCCGCTCAGCCGGTGTACGGGTGAGTCGGTGTATTGCCCGATGGGTCCAGGAAGTCGAGCCCATCGGGCGTGTTGAGCCGGTTGTGGCCGGTGCCCGCATGGTCGGTGCGCCCGTACTGCCAGACGATGCGCTTTGTCTTCGGGTCGATCAGCACAACGCGGTCACGGTAGTCGTCGTTCGCCGCGATCAGGCCGTTGGGCAGCTGCTCGGCGAGGCTTGGATGGTCGAGCATCCCGTTACCTGAGGTGGGCCGGTACGACCACAGGATGTGGCCCCGGCGGTCGAACTCGACGATCCCGCCCGGTCGGGTGTAGTCGGAGGCCAGGTACCGGTCGGGCCCGATCTTCTGGGGGTCGGACGGGTAGGCGATCGGTAGATGGGCGCTCCACACGACGTGGCCCCCGCGCGTGACCTCGTCAATATAGGACCCGTTCACCTCGGAGACGAGGATGTCGCCGTTGGCGAGCGGCGTGTCGCCGTTGGGCGAGCCGAACGTCTGGGGTGGGTTGTGGGCGCAGACTCCGTTCGTCCCGAGCTGCGACGTCGACTTGTCGCCGGACTTGATGAACAGGATTCGGCAGTTCTGCGCGTCGGCAACGGTGATCGTGCCGTCCTTGAGCAGATAGGCGTCGTCGGGCTCGTGGAGGTAGCCGGCCGTGGAGCCGATCACCCCGGGATGGCCGTACGACCAAAGGATCTTGCCCGACGGGTAGCCGAGCTCGACGATGGTCTCGTTCTCCTCCTCGTTGGTGATGATCCCCGTCCCGTTCTTGATGAAGAACGCGTCGTCCGGGAAGTAGAAGCCGCCGGGCGGCGCCGGGCGGCCGGGACCCGGGTAGCGCCAGAGGAGATGCTTCTTCGCGTCGACGACGATGATGCGGTTGTTCCCGCGGTCGGCGATCATCAGCTGGCCATCGAACGGTGCCCCGCTAGATGGCGGTGCGGGAGCCTTGGCCGAGGTCGTGGTCGAGGCGGTCGAGGTCGTTCCTGCGGGCGCCGGGGCCGGGACCAGGCTCAGCGTGATGATCGACGTGAGCGGCGCGCCGTTCTGGCCGATTCCGCCGACCAGATACCCGGTGCTCGTGCTGGCCGCGGCCGCCGCGTTGCTGACCGGCATCGGCAGGGAGCCGGCGTCCTTGGCGCGTCCGCTGGCCGGAGCGAAGGCGAGGAGGCGAGGGGTGGGGGCGGCACCGACGCTTCCGCCGAGGACGTACACACGACCCCCCAGCGTGACCGCCGAGGCGTGATCGACGGCAGCGGGCAGGTGGCCCACCACGTGGGCGCTGCCGCTGGACACGTCCACCGCCTGAATCGCGTCTGTCGGCTTCCCGCCGGCGGTGTCCCCGCCGAAGACGTAAATCGTCTGGCCGCTGCCTGCCACCGCCGGGTAGCGGACCGGCACCGGAAGCCGCGCCAGGGTGGAGAAGCTCTTGCCGTCGGGGGTGGCGAGCACCTCGGCGCTGAGGGTTTGGCCGTCGTACCCGCCGAGGACGTAGGCGCGACCGCCCAGCGTGATCGCCGCGAGGTCGGAACGAGCCGTGGGCAGCCGGCCGACCGCCCGGGCGTCCTGGCCCGGGGTGAAAGTTTGAACGGCGTCGGTGCTGGTCGTTGTGCCGCCCCCGAGGACCAGTACGTGTCCGCCCAGCGCCGTCCCCGCCGCGTCATGAAGCGGCCCGATGAGGTTGCCGGCTGCCTTCAGGCGGGCGGTTCGGGGGTCCAGGCGAAAGATCCCCGCGGCGGAGTTGCCGGCGCTGTCGAGGCCGCCCATCACGTAGACACCTCCAGGAGTCGCAGCCACCGACTCCCCGGAGATCGGCGCCGGAAGCGGCCGCGGCGCCCGCTTTGCCACCAGCTTGAGCGGGCCGGTACCCGGAGGCCCGCCGGCGGCCGGCGGTGGGCTGGAGTCGCCACCGTTGAGAGTCGAACGCGCGACCGCCGCGATCGCGACGACCACCACGCCCACGCCCACGAGGGCAAGCCGGCGTCTGCGCCGGTGGGAGAACCCGGCTCTCGAGCGGCTCCGCCGCGTCGCCTCCTCCTCGGACATCGGTGAAGGTTGGCGGTTCCGCATCAACGGCGCCTAATGGCCGCCCCGTGACATCCATAGGCTACGCGCCGGCGTGAGCGTTTCCCGAGATGTCCAGGCGCCCGAGACTCGAGTCGGTGTCGCGGTGGTGACCGACAGCACCCCCTACCTGCCCCCGCGGCTGCTCGAGCGCTGGGGCATCAGCCAGGTCAGCCTCCACGTCGGCTGGGACGGCGACCTGCGGCCTGAGAGCGAGTACGAGGACATCGATGGCTTCTACGAGCGGCTGCGGACCTTCCCGCGGCTGCCCACCACGTCCCAGCCGTCGGTCGGAGAGTTCATGGCCTGCTACGAGCCCCTCGTTGCCGCCGGTCGCGACGTCGTCTCGCTGCATTTGGCCAGTGGCCTGTCGGGGACGTGCGAGAGCGCAAATGAGGCGGCGCGGAAACTCGCGGAGAGCGGGCATGCAGGGCGGGTGGAGGTCGTCGACAGCGAGACCGGAGCGGGGGGGCTGGGATGCCTCGTCGTGGCCGCTGCTCGCGCCGCCGAGCAGGGCGCCGAGCTGAGCGCCGTGGTCCGTGCGGCGCGCGAGACGCGCGAGCGCCTCGAGATGTGGTTCTGCCTGGACACGCTCGAGTACCTGCGCCGCGGCGGGCGCATCGGGGCGGCGCAGTCGATGCTCGGTACGGCTCTGCGGGTCAAGCCGATCCTGACCTTCGGCACCGAGATCGCCCCGGTCGGTCGTGTCCGAACGCGACGCCGGGCGCTGGAGCGGATGTTCGCCTACCTGGATGAGCTTCACGACCGCGGCGC
>JAWVFM010000228.1:0-3751 GCA_033856015.1 Solirubrobacterales bacterium | reverse complement strand
CTACAAGGACGACAAGGGCAACGTCGACCCCGGGATCGTCGCGAACATGCCCGCGATCCAGCGCTTCCGCACCGCACTGGACGCCGAGGTCCGCCACGCGTTCGCCGACCTCGGGGCCAAGTACGGCTTCAAGACGCCGATCGCGGGCGGCGCGAGCGTCGCGGCCTACCGCCCGGGCGACGTCGACGCGAAGTCCCCGGTCAAGGACGACACGCTGGGCCGGACCGACCAGGTCCCGTTCGTGGCCAAGGGCATCCCGGGGTTCGGCGTCCTCGGCGCCTACGACTCGGCCGCCAACCAGAACCCGGCCTACGGGCTTGGCCCGCTCGCGCCGCTCGGCGACGGCTCGCTCGTCTCGATCCCGCAGCAGGCCGGCTACGACACCCCGCGCGACAACGTCGCGCACTTCAACGCCCTGACGAGCGGAACGCCGACGCCGGACAGCATCGACGAGCCCGCCAAGCGCGCGCTCGAGCTGCCCGCGACCTGGACCGGCTACCTGCTGGCCCGCCAGGAGTACTCCGGCTCGGCGCCGACCCCGCTGGCCCCGATCGCCTACTTCGAGGCGCTCCCGAACGCGCCGAAGGCCGGCGCGCCGGTCAGCTTCGACGCGAGCGCCGCCGTCGACCCGGCCGGCAAGGGCCTCACCTACACCTGGTCCTTCGGCGACGGTGCGACCGGCAGCGGCCGCACGATCCAGCACGCCTACGCGAAGGACGGCTGGTACGACGCGATCCTCGTCACCCGAGACGCCAACGGGCACGCCACCGGCTACCGCCAGTCGATCAAGGTCGGCGACACGAAGGCCGACCCGCCGAAGACCGACCCCTGCGGCACGGTCTCGAGCGCCGAGATCACGCGCATCACCGGCCAGGGCCCGGGCGGCAAGGCGTTCGCGAAGTGCACCGCGGCCAACGGCTTCCGCCGCGTGCGCGCCCGCCGCTCCGGCGCCGGCCTCGCTTTCTCGTTCTCGCGCCGGCGCGACCGCGCCTACTCGCTGGACGTGTTCCGCACCTCGGCCGGGCGGCGGCTGCTGCGCAACCGGCGCGTGTTCCACGTCGCCGGCACCAAGGCGAGCGCGCTGCGCTTCACCGGCCGCGGGCTCGGCGACGGGAGCTACTTCGCCCGCGCGACGATGCAACTCGGCCACGGTCTGCACGACATCCGCAGGATCACGCTGCGCCGCAGTCACGGGCGCTTCACGATCGTCGCCCCGCACTACCGGCGCGAGAGCTGCGGGCTGCTCAGCTCGTTCAAGCTCTCCGAGCCATCGTTCGGCGGGCGCCGCGACGGCGCGCTCGGGGTCGCGTACCGCTTCGGCAGCGACGTCGACTCGGTCCAGGTCGACCTGCTGAGCGGCGGGAAGCGGCTGCGGCGCATCGCGGCCGCGGGCCGGGAGCAGTCGCAGCTGACCTACCGGCTGCGGGTGGCGGCGACTCAGCTGGGGCGCGGCACCTACTCGGTGCGGCTCACCGCGCACGCGGGGAGCCGGACGGTCCACGCCGTGCTCACGTCGCGCCGGTTGTAGCTACCTTGGGCGGCATGGCGTACGTGCCGCCCGCCCGCCACCTCCTCCGCGCCCGCGACCTCGCGGACGCCCGCTACGCCGAGCCGCTGGGCGTGGACGACATGGCGGCCGCCGCGGGGCTCTCGCGCGCGCACTTCTCGCGCGAGTTCCGGCGCACGTTCGGCGTCTCCCCGTACGCGTACCTGCTCACCCGCCGGCTCGAGCGGGCCGCGACGCTCCTGCGCGTCACCGACCGCTCGATCTCCGACGTCTGCTTCTCGGTCGGCCTCGCGAGCGTCGGGTCGTTCACGACGAGCTTCCGGCGCATGTTCGGCGTCTCCCCCTCCGCCTACCGGGAGCGGTTCCCGCCCGCATCGGCGCTCGCGATCGTGCCGGCGTGCGTGGTGCACGCGTACGGCCGCCCGCAACACCGCACGTTTCGAGAAGACAGGGTGGCGGCGCGCGATTAGCGTGCTGGCCATCAGTCAACTTCTCCCCCAGGAGGCACCCCATGATCAAGATCGCCAACTCGCAGGTGTGGGTCCACGACCAGGACGAGGCGCTCGCGTTCTACACCGAGAAGCTCGGCTTCGAGGTCCGAATGGACGCCACTCTTCCCGAGCTCGGCGACTTCCGCTGGCTCACGGTCAGCCCCGCGGGCCAGCCCGACGTCGCAATCGTTCTGATGGCCATCCCCGGTCCGCCCGTGATGGACGAAGAGGTTGCCAACCAGGTGCGAAGCCTGATGGCGACGGGCTTCGCGGGGGCGGTCTTCCTCACCACGGAGGACTGCCAGGCCTCCTACGAGGAGCTCAAGGCGCGCGGCGTGGAGTTCACCGAGGCACCCGAGGAACGCCCGTACGGAATCGACGCAGGGTTCCGCGATCCTTCCGGCAACAGCTTTCGGCTGACCCAGGTACGCGAGTTCGCGACGCCAGCTACGGGTTGAGGCGTTTGATCGGGATCAACGCGCGGTCCAGCCACCGTCGACGACGAGTGTGTGGCCGGTGACGTAGCTCGACGCACCGGAGGCCAGGAAGAGGAGAGCTCCGTCGAGCTCGTCCAAGTGCCCGGGGCGGCCGAGCGGCGTGCGCTCGTTGACGAATGTCCCTCCCACCTCGCTCGCCAGAGTCTCAGCGGTCATCTCCGATGGGAACCAGCCGGGGGCGAGGGCGTTGACGCGCACCCCGCGAGGCGCCCACCGCACCGCAAGCTCCCGTGTGAGGTTGACCACCGCTCCCTTCGAGGCCGTGTAGGAGGGGGTGTCGAACCCGTCGCCTGCGACCAGCCCGCTGATCGAGGCGACGTTGATGATCGACCCGGCCCCGCGCTCGAGCATCACCCGGCCCGCCGCGCGTGCGCATGAATACAGCCCGACCGCGTTTACCTCCAGCACCCGGCGAAAGAGGTCGACCGATTCGATCTCCTCGTCTTCCTCAGGCGCAACGCCCGCGGCGTTCACGAGCACGTCGAGGCGGCCGGTCGCATCGATCGCAGCAGCGATCAACCGGTCCACGTCGGAGTCGACGGTGACGTCGCACTCAACGGCCACGGCCTCCGCACCCTCGGACCGCAGCTCATCGACAAGGGCCTCGAGTCGCCCGACACGCCGAGCGCCGACCACCACGCTTGCGCCGGCAGCGGCGACGACGCGAGCGAACCGGGACCCAAGACCCGACGAAGCGCCGGTGACGACCACGGTCTGCCCGTCGAGGCGGAAGCGCTGCGTCGGGTCAGGGAGCGGTGCCACGGGAGGGGCAGCGTAAGCGCACCGCCAGACTCAGCTCATCCCACCATCCATTGCGGGGCCCTGGCCCTGGCTCGATGAGGCCTGATCGGGAAGGGTCAGTCCGGGTACCGAGCCAGGGGTGAATGCGACCGCAATCCCGAGGACCGCGAGCACGAGGGCGATGGCCCTGTGTGCCGACCGTTTCCACGGCAGCAGCTTCTCCACCGCGATCAGGGCGGCGATGAACACCATCCACGCGACGCTCATCACGCCGAGCGCGAACAGCGCCGCCATCAGCGCCCAGCAGCAGCCGACACACCAGCCACCATGCTCCAGCCCGAGCAGCACCGCGCCACCCACGCCATCGCGCCAGCGCTCGGTGAGGAAGTCGAGCGGACCACGGCAACGGCTGAGACAGGCGTCCTTCAGCGGCGTGAGCTGGTACGCGGCGGCGGCGAGGATCACCCCTCCGGCCAGGTAGGGCCCGCCCTGGTCCCATGAGAAGGCCTCGACGT
>JAWVFM010000227.1:0-3950 GCA_033856015.1 Solirubrobacterales bacterium | reverse complement strand
CGCGGTTCGCGGGCTCGGGCGCTGGACGGCCGAGATGTTCCTGATGTTCCACCTTGGCCGTCCGGACGTGATCTCCGGGGGCGACCTCGGCATCCGCAAGGGAGTGATGCTCGCGTACGGCCTCGAGGAGATGCCGACGCCCGACGAGGTCGTCGAGCGCGCCGAGGCCTGGCGCCCGCACCGCACCCTCGCCTGCATCTACCTGTGGGAGTCGCTCGCGGCGACGCCGGTTCAGGACTGAGGCCGTCCGAGCGCGTTCGTAGCCTCCCGGGCGGTGCCTTCGCTCATCAGCTTCGACGAGGCCCTCGCGCTCGGCGAGGTCTCCGGCCATGAAGGGATCACGGAGATCGTTGAGCGCGCCTGGGCCGTTCGCCGCGAGCGCTTCGACGATTCCACCGACATGTGCTCGCTCGTCAACGCCAAGTCGGGCGGGTGCGCCGAGGACTGCGGGTTCTGCGCGCAGTCGCGCTACGCGGAGGCGGACACGCCCATGCACGCGATGATGGAGCCCGAGCAGATCCTCGAGCACGCCCGGGCCGCGGAGGCTGCGGGTGCGCACCGGTTCTGCATGGTCACCCAGGGCCAGGGCCTCTCCAAGCGCGACTTCGAGAAGATCGTCGCCGGCGCGGAGCTCGTCGCGCAGAACACGAACCTCAAGCGCTGCGTCTCGGTCGGCCACATCTCGCCCGAGCGGGCGCGGCGCCTGAAGGACGCCGGCGTGCAGCGTGTCCACCACAACGTCGAGAGCGCGCGCTCCTACTACCCGGAAGTGTCGTCCACCGTTCGCTACGAGGGGCGGATTCGCACGATCGACGCGGTCAAGGAGGCCGGCCTCGAGAGCTGCGTCGGCGGCATCCTCAACCTCGGCGAGTCGCCCCGCCAGCGGGTGGAGATGGCCTTCGAGCTGACCGAGATCAACCCGACGTCCGTTCCGATCAACCTCCTGAACCCGCGCTTCGGCACCAAGTTCGGCGACCGCGAGCTGATGGACCCGTGGGAAGTGGTCAAGTGGGTGGCGATCTTCCGGCTGATCATTCCCGACGCCCTGTTTCGGCTCTGCGGGGGGCGGGTCGAGAACCTCGGCGAGCTCCAGCCGCTTGCCGTGAAGGCGGGGCTGAACGGCGTGATGATGGGCAACTTCCTGACGACGCTGGGCGCCGAGCCGGCCGACGACCGCGCGATGTTCGAGGAGCTTGGCCTGAACGTGGCCCGCCAGCCGGACAACGGCGCGAACCCCCGGCCCGACAACCGCGATGGCTGGCTCGACGGCGCGACGCCGAGCACGCCAATCGACGACCTGATCGACAGCCAGGCCGACGCGAACTTCTGGGACCCCTCGACGCAGCTTCGCGTCATCCGCAAGCACCGGAAGCCACCGCCCTACCCCGAGCGCCAGGCCGGCGCGCAGGCCGAGCCTGCCGGCTGGGGCGACTGAAGGAGGGCTGCCCGGATGGGTGACGTCGCACAGCGCCTCGACGAGCTCCGCAGGGCTGGGCTTGAACGCAAGCTCCGCCTGGTGGAGGGTCCGCAGGGCCCGCGGGTGCTCCTGGGCCGCACCCAGGTCCTCCTGCTGTGCTCCAACAACTACCTCGGGCTCGCCGACCACCCCCGCGTGCGGCAGGCCGCGGCGGACGCCGCCGAGCGCTTCGGCGCCGGGTCCGGCGCCTCGCGCCTGATCTCCGGGAACATGAGCCTCCACGGCAGCCTGGAGGAGCGGATCGCCGACTTCGTCGGCACCGAGTCGGCGCTCCTCTTCGGCTCCGGATACCTCGCGAACCTCGGCGCGATCTCCGCGCTGGCCGAGGAGCGCCGGGTGGTGTTCTCCGACGAGCTGAACCACGCGAGCATCGTCGATGGGTGTCGTCTCGCGAAGGCGAAGACGTTCGTCTACCGCCACCGCGATGTCGAGCACCTGGAGTGGGCGCTCCAGAAAGCGGGCGCACGGGGTGCCCTGATCGTGACCGACGGCGTCTTCTCGATGGACGGCGACGTCGCTCCCCTCGTCGAGCTCCACGAGCTGTCGCGCCGCTACAAGGTGAGGCTCATGGTCGACGACGCCCACGGCCTCGGCGCGCTGGGCCGCGGCGGCCGCGGCTCCGTGGACGCCGCGGGCCTCGCCGGCAAGGTCGACGTGGTCACCGGGACGCTCGGCAAGGCCCTGGGGAGCTACGGCGCCTACGTCGCGGTCACCTCCGAGGTCCGGCAGCTGCTCCTGAACACGGCGCGGACCTTCATCTACTCGACCGCGCCGCCGCCGCCCGCGATCGGCGCGGCCCTGGCGGCGCTCGACCTGCTGCGCTCGAGGCCCGGCGCGACCGAGCACCTGCGCCGCAATGGCGCCGTGCTGCGCGAATCGCTCGACGCCGCCGGCCTCGACACAGGCGGATCGCGAACGCAGATCATCCCGATCATGGTCGGCGATCCGCGGCAGGCCATGGCGCTCTGCGAGCGGTGCCTCGACGGCGGCGTCTTCGCCCAGGCGATCCGGCCGCCCACCGTGCCCGCCGGCACCTCGCGGCTGCGCCTCTCGGTGATGGCGAATCACCGCGAGGACGACCTGCGTTCGGCGGCGAAGGTGATCGGCCGCGCCGCGCAGGAGCTTGGCATCGGGGCGGGCCGCGAGCAGCAGCCTCCAGCGATCGCCGGGCGCCTCGACCAGGCTGCGTAGAGGTCATGGCCCTGGCGAGCCGGGGATGCTTCGTCACCGGTACCGGGACGGAGGTCGGCAAGACCGTGGTCGCCGCGACGATCGCCCGCGCGCTCGCCGCGCGCGGGGAGTCGGTCGCGGTGTTCAAGCCGTGCGTGAGCGGCCTCGACGACGGCGGGGAGCCCGACCACGCTCTCCTGCGCCGCGCGTCCGGATCGCAGCAGGCGGATGACGAGATCGCTCCCTACCGCTACGGCCCGCCCGTCTCTCCGCACCTCGGCGCCGAGCTTGCCGGCGAGGCGATCGACCCCGGAGTCCTGACCGTTGCCGCGCGAGCCGCGGCTGAGCGGGCCGAGGTCCTGGTGGGCGAGGGGGTGGGCGGCCTCCTCGTGCCGCTGACGCTCGGCTACCTGGTGCGCGACTTCGCGCGCGACCTCGGGCTACCGCTGGTGGTGGCCGCCGCTCCTGGCCTGGGCACGATCAACCACACGCTCCTCACCATCGAGGCCGCGCGTGCGGTCGGCCTCGATGTGGAGCTCGTCGTGCTGACGCCTTGGCCGCAGGTCCCGAGCGCGCTCGAGCGCTCGAACCGGGAGGCCGTCGAGCGGTTGGCCGGGGTGGAGGTGGCCGGGCTCGAACAGCTCGACCTGGCGGAGCCGGGCAGCTGGCCGCAGCTCCTCCCGCCGAGCCTCCGAGCGCCGTCGCCGGATCCCCCGGCCTGAAGCCGGGAAATCCGACGAGCGGTGCGCTGGGACGCGTTAGCTTCGGACCGCGGCGAGCTCGCCCTCAGGGGCCGCGAAGGCCTCGGCCTCGGCGGCGCCGGCGGCGGCCGGACGAGAATCGCCCTTCCCGCGGAGGGTGACGACGGCGGTGAGCGCTCCGAAGATCGCCACCGAGGTGGCCACCCACATCGCGCTCGAGAAAGCGTGGACGAAGGCGACGGGGTCGCGCGTGCCCGCCGGCGCCAGGCCCTGGAAGACCGCGCCGATCACGGCAATGCCGAGTGACGCGCCGATCATCCGGTTCATCGACAGGATCCCGGAGGCGACCCCGGCCTTGGCGTCGCTGACGGCGTTCATGGCGGCCGTGGACATCGGCGACATCACGGTCGCCATGCCGAAGCCCATCAGCACGAACGACGGCCAGATGTCCGAGTAGGTCGTGCCGACCCGGATGGTGGTCAGCCAGTAGAGGGAGACCGAGACGATCGCCAGCCCGCCGGCGATCAACCAGCGCGGGCCGATCCGGTCGGTGAGCCGTCCGGCGATCGGCGCGAACGCGACGATCATCACGGTCGCCGGCA
>JAWVFM010000226.1:0-7208 GCA_033856015.1 Solirubrobacterales bacterium | reverse complement strand
GGGGGGTTTTCGAGTCGGGTTCTTGGCTTCGGCAACCGCCACCAACCCCCAGGCGATCCTCGACACCGTCCACGGGCGCGACGCCATGGAGGTCGTCGCGGTTGCCTCCGACCGGCCCGGCGCGTTGGCGCTCGAGCGCGCCCGCCATGCCGGGATCGAGACCGCGGCGTTTCCGGCGGCCGGCCATGCCGACCGCGCGGCCCGCGACGCCGCGATTGCCGACTGGCTCGAGGACCGCGCCGTGGACCTCGTGGTGCTTGCCGGGTACATGCAGCTGCTGTCCGCCGCGTTCGTCGAGCGCTTCCACGACCGCGTGATCAACGTCCACCCGGCGCTCCTGCCCGCGTTTCCCGGGCTCGACGCCGTGGGGCAGGCGCTGGATGCCGGCGTCGCCGTCACCGGCGTGACGGTCCACTACGTGGACGAGGGGGTCGACACCGGCCCGGTCTTCATGCAGCGGGAGGTCGCCATCCCGGAGAACAGGGATCGCGCGGAGCTCGAGGCTGCCATTCACGCCGTCGAGCACGAGCTCCTGCCGAGCGCGGTTCGCGGGCTGGCGCGACAACACGCCGCAGCGCGCGCATAAACTCGAGTCGATGAGCACGCACGCCAGCGAGAGCACCGGCGGGGACGAGGTGGCGCTGCCGCCGGGCGGGGTCCGCGTCCGCAGGGCGCTCGTCTCGGTATCCGACAAGACGGGCGTGGTCGAGTTTGCCCGTGGGCTGGCCGCCCTCGGTGTCGAGGTCATCTCGACGGGCGGCACGTCCGGCGCGCTGCGCGAGGCCGGCGTTGACGTCGTGGACGTGGCGGATGTGACGGGGTCGCCGGAGATTCTCGACGGCCGCGTCAAGACCCTTCACCCGCGCCTTCACGCCGCGATCCTTGCGGTCCGCGACGACCCCGCGCATGCCGCGACCCTGGAGGCGGAGGGCATCGAGCCGATCGACCTCGTCTGCGTGAATCTCTACCCGTTCGAGCGCACGGTCGCCGGCCTCGACGTGAGCGAGGACGACGCAATCGAGAACATCGACGTCGGCGGGCCGACCATGATCCGCGCCGCGGCGAAGAACCACCGCTCCGTCGCGGTCCTGGTCTCACCCGAGAGCTACGACGCGGTCCTGGCCGAGCTCGAGGAGAGCGGCGGCTTCATCTCGCAGGAGACACGGCACTGGCTCGCCAACGAGGCGTTCGCCTCCACGGCGCGCTACGACGCCGCGATCAGCCGCTGGTTCGGAATGCGCTACGAGACCTTCCCCGCTCATTGGCTGATGGCGCACGAGAAGTTCCTCGAGCTCTCCTACGGCGAGAACCCGCACCAGGGCGCGGCGCTCTACACGGAGGTCGGCACGCGCTCGCACGTGCTCTCGCGGGTGGCCAAGCACCATGGCAAGGAGCTCTCGTTCAACAACGTGCTCGACCTGGACGCCGCTCGGCGCTTGGTCGACGAGTTCGAGGAGCCGGCCTGCGCCATCATCAAACACAACAACCCGTGCGGGGCTGCGGTCGGCGAGACGGTGGCAGAGGCGTACGAGAAGGCGCTGGCCTGCGACCCGATCTCCGCATACGGCGGGGTGATCGCGCTCAACGGGCCGGTGGATGAGGCGCTTGCCGAGCGCCTGCACGAGAACTTCATCGAGGTGCTGATCGCGCCCGGGTACGACGAGGCTGCCATGGACATCCTCACCCGCAAGGAGGCCATCCGCATCCTGGACAACACGGAGAAGCGCCGCTACGAGCCGCGCGAGCGTGACGTGAAGCGGGTGCGTGGCGGGCTCCTGGTGCAGGACCCGGACCGAGTGGACGAGACACGCGAGTCGATGACGGTCGCGAGCGCCGCCGAGCCGACCGAAGCGCAATGGGCCGACATGCTCTTCGCCTGGAAGGTCTCACGGCACGTCCGCTCCAACGCGATCGTCTTCGCCAAGGACGGCGCGACGCTCGGGATCGGCGCGGGACAGATGAGCCGGGTCGACTCGGTCAAGATCGCAATCGACAAGGCCCACGAGGCGAGGGGCGAGGAGGCGACCGCGCTCCTGGCCGGCTCCGCCATGGCCTCGGACGCGTTCTTCCCCTTCGACGACGGGCCTCGCACGGCGCTCGACGCCGGGGCGACGGCGATCATCCAGCCGGGCGGGTCCAAGCGGGACCCCGAGGTCGTCGCCGCCGTCGACGATGCCGGCGCGGCGATGGTGCTGACCGGCCGCCGCCACTTCCGGCACTGAATCGCCGCCTTCGCTGAGCGACGAGGTAGTGCTCGGCCGGCAGTACCCCCGGTCGGACTTGAACCGACGACACACAGGGTAAAAACCTGCTGCTCTAGCCAGCTGAGCTACGGGGGCATCGTGAGACTACGACCTGGCGCCGAGCACAACATGCCGGCCGTCTAGGCTCCTCACCGATGCCCCGGAAGCTGGCCGACTACGAGGCGAAGCGCTCGTTCGCCAAGACGCCCGAACCAGCCGGCGCGGACGAGCAGGAGGATGGTGAGGGCAACCGGTTCGTCATCCAGGAGCACCACGCGCGGCGCCTGCATTGGGACCTTCGCCTCGAGCGCGACGGCGTCCTCGCGAGCTGGGCGCTGCCGCGCGGCGTCCCGCCCACGCCCAAGGACAACAGGCTCGCGGTGCGCACGGAGGATCACCCTCTGGAGTACCTCGATTTCCACGGCGACATCCCGTCCGGCCAGTACGGGGCGGGGACGATGACGATCTGGGACCGCGGGACGTTCGTGGCCGAGAAGTTCACGGACGAGAAGATCGAGATCGAGCTCCGCGGCGAGCGGGTCCAAGGCCGCTACGCCATGTTCCCCACGAAGGGGCGGAACTGGATGATCCACCGCATGGATCCTCCGTCGGACCCGGATCGGGAGCCTTTGCCGGACAACATCAGGCCGATGCTGGCGAGCTCCGGCAAGCTGCCACGCGACGAGACGGGCTGGGGGTTCGAGCTGAAGTGGGACGGCGTGCGCACCCTCGCCTTCTGCGAGCCCGGCCGGATCAAGCTCGAGAGCCGCACCCAGCGCGACGTGACCTCGCAGTACCCGGAGGTCGCGACCGCGCTTCGCGAGGCTCTCGCCTCGCACGAGGCGCTTCTCGACGGCGAGGTCGTCGCCTTCGACGACGAGGGGCGCCCCGACTTCCAGCGCCTGCAATCGCGCATGCACCTGGCCTCCGAATCGGCCGTCCGTCGCCGCATGGCCGACACCCCGGCGACGTATCTCGCCTTCGACCTCCTCCACCTCAACGGCCACTCCGTGCTGGACCTTCCCTACACGGATCGCCGCGCGCTCCTCGAGAAGCTCCCCCTCGAGGCCGACCACCTTCAGGTCCCGGCCACCCACCGCGGCGACGGGAAGACCCTCCTCGAGCTCACGCGTGAGCGCGGGCTCGAGGGCCTCGTCGCCAAGCGGCTGGACTCGAAGTACTCGCCCGGGAGCCGCTCCAAGGCCTGGGTGAAGGTCAAGAACGTCCGGACCGCCGAGCTCATCGTCGGCGGCTGGCTTCCGGGCCAGGGGGGCCGCGCGTCGACGCTCGGCGCGCTCGCCGTCGGCTACCACCCCGAGCCGGGAGCCCCGGACCTGCACTACGCGGGACGGGTCGGAACGGGCTTCACGGAGCGCACGCTCGCGGACCTCGTCCGGCTGCTCGAGCCCCTGCGCCAGGGCGCGAGCCCCTTCGAAGGCCGCCAGCCGCCTCGGGAGACCACCTTCGTCGAGCCGGTGCTCGTGGCGACGGTCGCGTTCGCCGAGTGGACCAGGGCCGGCACGTTGCGCGCTCCGTCGTTCAAGGGCCTGCGCGACGATGTCGAGCCGAGCCAGGTCACACGCAACGGCTAGGCTCCGGTCGTGGGGTCAGGGGCACACCGTCGAGCGTTCGCCGCCGTTGCGCTGCTCGCGCTGCTCGCGCTCCTCGCAGCGGCAGCGGCGCTGGCCGGGTTCAAGCCCCACCACGACTACCCGGTCGGGTCCGAGGCTCTCGACGTCCGCGTCGGGAAGCTCGCCGGCAGCAGGGCGAGCGACCTCGCCGTCTCGAACCGGGCCGACAACACGGTCTCGGTGCTCCGGGGCAAGAGCGATGGCTCCTTCGCCGCGGCACACGACTACCCGGCGGGCCAGGGACCATTCGGACTGGCGATCGCGGACTTCAACCGCGATGGCCGCAAGGACATCGCCGCGGCCGACCAGAACGGCTCCGGCGGGGTAGCGCTGCTCCTTGCAAAGAAGAAGGGTGGATTCAGCCACCAGACCTTTCCGGCGGGGGCCGGCTCCTCCTACCTCGCCGCCGCCGACTTCAACGGCGACCACAAGGTCGACGTCGCCGTCGCGAACCTTTACTCGAACAACGTCTCGATCCTCCTGGGCGATGGCCACGGCGAGCTCAAGCCCCCGAAGAACGTCGGCGGCCTGCCCAGCCCGTTCGGCATCGCGACAGCTGACTTCAACCGCGACGGCAAGGCCGACCTCGCGGTCGTCGTCGCCAACCCGAATCGGGTGGCCATCCTGCTCGGCAAGGGGAACGGGAGGTTCCGGGCCCCGAAGTTCATCACCTTCGGCGCCGGCCTGAACTATGTCCTGGCCGGCAGGATCGATCAGGGTCACACCGCGGACCTGGTGGCGACTGATTACGGCAACGACGAGGTCGACGTCCTGCGCGGGAAGGGAGACGGAACGTTCGGCACACCCCGGCCGTTCGCCGCGGGCATCTCGCCGGCGGTCGTGACGACGCTCAAGTACAACGGCGATTCGAGGCCGGACCTCGCCGTGACCGATAACGACACGCCCGGAACGGTCTCGATCCTGCGCGCGACTGGCAACGGGAAATTCGCCGCGCCAGAGGAGTTCACCGTCGGTGACGACCCGTATGGAATCGCCACGGGCCGGTTCAACTCCGACCGCCGCGACGACCTCGCGACGGCGAACTACAACAAGACGGCGTCGGTGCTCCTCGGCCACTGACGCCTGCGCCTCGGCCGCCGACGGCGCCTGATAGACCACGCACGGTGAGGGTCTCGGCAAAAGCCGACTACGCCGTCAGGGCGATGCTCGTCCTGGCCGCGAGCGAGCCCGGCGAGCCCGTCAAGGGGGACTCGATCGCTGCGGCGCAGGAGATCCCGCTTCCCTTTCTGGAGAACATCCTTGCGGAGCTCCGCCACCAGGGCCTGGTCCACTCCAGGCGCGGGCAGGAGGGTGGTTACTGGCTGGCCATGGAGGCGAAGGACATCACGGTGGCCGAGGTGATCCGAGCGGTCGAGGGGCCGCTCGCCACCGTCCGCGGCGAGAGCGCCGACGACCTCGCCTACTCAGGCGAGGCGTCCGGGTTGAAGGACGTATGGCTCTCGCTGCGGGGAAGCGTCCGCGGCGTGCTCGAGAACGTCACGCTGGCGCAGGTGCTCGCGGGCGACGTTTCGCGGCCCGCGCCGGAGAAGGGCGCCGAGGCGGCGCCCCTAGGCGACGGCTAACTCCGCGGTCGACGGCTCGCCGGAGTCGTCGAACACCCGAGCCCGGCTCGGCCGCGCGTAGACGATCTGCCCCTCCGCGAGCTCGAGCTGCTGCGCCTCGCCGCGCGTGAGCTGCGCCCACAGGCCGTCGCCGTCGGCGAGCGTCAGCTCGACGCGGACCTCGAAGCCGAGGTGCACGATCCGCTCGATCATGGCCTCCTCGGAGCCGACGCCGCGCACGTGCGAGAGCTCGACGTCGTGAGGGCGGATGAACAGCTGGCCGCGGCGGTTGACCTCGCCGACGAACCCCATCACGAACTCCGTCTCCGGGTGCTCGTAGAGGGCATTCGGCTTGCCGGCCTGCTCGACTCGGCCGTTGTTCATGACGACGATCTGCTCGGCCACGTCCATGGCCTCCTCCTGGTCGTGGGTGACGAAGATCGTCGTCACGTGGACCTCGTCGTGGAGGCGGCGCAACCACTCGCGGAGCTCCTTGCGGACCGTGGCGTCGAGTGCCCCGAACGGCTCGTCGAGGAGCAGCACGCGCGGCTCCACCGCAAGCGCCCTGGCCAGCGCCATGCGCTGGCGCTGGCCGCCGGAGAGCTGTGACGGGTAGCGATCCACCAGCCCGTCGAGGTGGACCAGACGCAGGAGCTCGTCCACGCGGCGCTTGACCTCGGCCTTGGGCTTCTTGCGAATCGAGAGGCCGAAGCCGACGTTCTGGCCGACCGTCATGTGCTTGAACGCGGCGTAGTGCTGAAAAACGAAGCCGACGCCACGCTCCTGCACGGCTAGCTTGGTCGCCTCGCGACCCTCGATGATGACCCTGCCCGCGTCGGGCCGCTCGAGCCCGGCGATGCAGCGCAGGAGCGTGGACTTGCCGCTCCCGCTCGGGCCGAGCAGCGCGGTGAGCGAGCCGTCAGGGACGTTGATCGATACGTCGTCGAGAGCGAGGAACTCGCCGAAGCGCTTCGTCGCCCCCTCAACCGAAATTGCCATCAGATGACCTCCTTACGCTTCGCGACGTTCATCGCGAAGAGAGTCGCCAGCGCGATCAGCGCCAGCACCAATGACGCCGCGTAGGCGCCTGTCGTGTCGAAGTTGTTGAACTCCTGGGCTACATAGAGCGGGAGCGTCTGCGTCTGCCCCGTGATCCGGCCGGAGACGACGCTGACCGCACCGAACTCGCCGAGCGCCCGGGCCGTGGCGAGCACGACTCCGTAGGCGACGCCCCAGCGGATCGCGGGAAGCGTGATGCGCCAGAAGGTCTGCCAGCCGTTGGCGCCCAGGGTGTGCGCGGCCTGCTCCTGCTCGTCGCCGATCTCATGCAGCACGGGGACGACCTCGCGCGCCACGAACGGCAACGAGACGAAGATCGTTGCGAGAACCATGCCGGGGATCGAGAAGATCACCTGGATGCCATGGTCGGCGAGCCAGCCGCCGAACCAGCCGAACTTGCCGTAGACGAGGACGAGCGACAGCCCGATCACGACCGGGGACACCGCGAACGGAATGTCGATCAGCGCGTTCAGGAGCGCCTTGCCCTTGAACTTCGTCCGCACAAGCACGAGCGCGGCGCCCACGCCGAAGATCGTGTTCAGGGGGATCGAGATGGCGACCATCTCGAGTGTGAGCTTGAAGGCGTGGACCGCGTCCGGCTGGGTGACGGCGGTCCACGCTGCGCCGAAGCCGTGCTCGAACGTCCGGTAGAAGATCATCCCCACCGGGATCAGCAGGAGCAGGGCGAGGTACCCCAGCGCGAAGAAGCGCAG
>JAWVFM010000225.1:0-6523 GCA_033856015.1 Solirubrobacterales bacterium | reverse complement strand
ACCGCGCGGCGCGACCGCGCCGCCTTTTGCGGGCAATCCGCTAAAGGGAGGCAGCCTCGCGGACGATGACTGGTAGCGATGGCTATCGATTTCGCCAGCGTGCTCAAGGAGATGATCGCGGCACGTGCCTCGGACATCCACCTGACGCCAGGGTTTCCCCCGGCAATCCGCAAGACAGGGCGGATCGTGCCTCTCGAGGGCTACCCCAAGCTGGGCCCGCAGGACACCCGGGAGATCATCTACTCGATCCTGAACGACTCCCAGCGCAAGAAGTTCGAGAACGAGCATCAGCTCGACATGGCCTACGCCGTGCCGGGCATCGCGCGCTTCCGAGTCAACGCCTTCATGCAGCGCGGGACGCTCTCTGCCGCCTTCCGGCACATCCCGCACGAGATCAAGAGCCTCGAGCAGCTGGGCCTGCCGTCGGTGCTCACGGAATTCGCGCGCAAGCCGCGCGGCTTCGTCCTCTTCACGGGCCCGACCGGGTCCGGCAAGTCCACCTCCCTGGCGGCGCTCATCGACATGATCAACAGCGAGCGCGAGGAGCACATCCTCACGATCGAGGACCCGATCGAGTTCCTCCACGGGCACAAGAAGTGCATCGTCAACCAGCGCGAGATCGGCTCGGACGCACTCGACTTCGGGACGGCGCTGCGAGGTGCCCTTCGCGAGGACCCGGACGTGATCCTCGTCGGCGAGATGCGCGACCTGGAGACGATCTCGACCGCGCTGACCGCGGCTGAGACCGGGCACCTCGTCTTCGCCACGCTGCACACGCAGTCCACCGCGCAGACCGTTGACCGCATCATCGACGTGTTCCCGCCGCACCAGCAGCAGCAGGTGCGCATGCAGCTTTCGATCGCCCTTCAGGGCATCGTCACCCAGCAGCTGATCCAGACGGCCGACGGCACGTCCCGGGTCTGCGCCAGCGAGGTGCTGATCCCGACCCCTGCGATCCGCAACCTGATCCGCGAGGGCAAGACCCACCAGATCTACTCGGCTCTTCAGACCTCGGGCGCGATTGGGATGCAGACGATGGACTCGCACCTCGCGCAGCTCGTCCGCTCCGGCACGATCACGAGCAAGCTGGCGCAGTCTCGGGCCTCCGTGCCGGAGGAGCTCGTCCGACTTCTCGCCGGTGGCGGGGCGCCCATGCCCGCCGGCGGCAACGGCTACTCGGCCGCAAACGCGGCCGCGAGCATGGAGTAGGCCGCGCGATGAGCACCTATGCGTTCCGCGCGGTCGACGTCGCCGGAGTTCCCTCCCGCGGCCAGCTCGACGCCCCGTCCAAGGCCCAGGTCACCGAGGAGCTGCGCCAGCGCGGCCTGATCGTCCTCGACGTCTCCGAGCGTCACGAGGCCTTCAGGCTCGAGAGCATCTTCCAGCGCTTCAAGAGCGTCGACCAGCGCAACCTCTCGGTCTTCTCGCGCCAGTTCGCGACCCTGGTCGGGTCGGGGATGCCGCTCCTGCGCTCCCTCTACACCCTGGAGGACCAGACCGAGGACGAGATGCTGAAGCCCGCCATCGCGGCAGTCCGCCAGGACGTGGAGTCGGGCTCCTCGCTCCACCAGGCGATGGAGCGCCAGCACGGCGTGTTCGACCCGCTCTACCGCTCGATGGTGCGCGCGGGCGAGGAGTCGGGAAAGCTCGAGGATGCCCTTGACCGCGTGGCCTACCAGCTGGAGAAGCTCGACGCGCTGAGGCGGCAGGTCAAGTCCGCCATGGTCTACCCGGCGGTCGTCTTCGGCATCGCTCTCCTGGTGATGCTGGCGATCTGCGCGTTCGTCGTCCCGGTGTTCGTCAACATCTTCAACGAGCTCGCGGCTCAGAACCCCACGGTCAGCTCGAAGCTGCCGCTGATGACGCAGATCACGCTGACGATCTCGCACCTGGTGACCCGCCAGTTCTACCTGATGGTCCCCGGCGTCGCCCTGGTCGCCTATGTCTTCGTTCGCTGGAAGAAGACGGACCGCGGCCGGATGGCCTGGGACGCATTCAAGCTGCGGATTCCGAAGGTCGGCGACGTCGTCCGCAAGGTCGCGCTCGCCCGTTGGTCGCGGACGTTCTCAGGCTCGATCGCCTCCGGCGTGCCGATCCTGCAGGCGATCGAGATCTCCGGCATCACCGCCGGCAACGCCGTCGTCACCGACGCGATGGGCGACGTCTACGCCTCGGTCAAGCGAGGCGGCTCGATCGCCAAGCCCCTCTACGACCACCCGGTCTTCCCGCCGATGGTCTCCCAGATGGTCTCGGTCGGCGAGGAGTCCGGTCAGCTCGAGCACATGCTCGCGAAGATCGCCGACTTCTACGAGGCCGAGGTCGACGCGAAGGTCAAGGCGCTGACCTCGCTGATCGAGCCGCTGATGATCGTCTTCGTCGGCGGGATGGTGGGCTTCATCGTCATCTCGATGTACCTGCCGATCTTCAGCATCTACAACAACATCCGCTAGCCGCTCTCCGGTCTCCACCTCACCCCGCCGAGTGGAGAAAAACGTCGACCCAGACGTCGTTTTTCTCCACTCGATGGAATGTGGGGAGGGCGAAGAGGGCCGGACCAGCCGGCCGGCGGCTACGGCGCCTTCTCGGGCAGCCTGATCACGAAGGTCGAGCCCGGGCCCTCGCGGTCCTCGAGCTCGAGCGAGCCGCCCAGGGTGACGGCGAGCGAGCGGGAGAGGGGGAGACCGAGGCCGGTGCCGGCGCGCCGCGCGTGCTGCGCGGCCGCGACCTGGCTGAAGTCCTCGAAGATCCGCTCGCGGTCGTCGGGCGCCACCCCGATTCCGGTGTCCGAGACCTCGAAGACGAACTGCCTTGCGAGGTGGTCGAAGCGAGCGCTCACGAGGACGATTCCGTCGGAAGTGAACTTCAGCGCGTTGCCGACCAGGTTGCGGAGGATCTGACCGAGCATGTGGGCGTCGGTGCGCAGGGCGGGGAGGTGCTCCTCGGAGGAGAACTCGAGGGTGACCGCCGGTGAGCGCCTCAAGGCGCGAACCATCCCGCGGAGCGCGAGATAGAGGTCCGGGATCGAGACCTCGTCGAGCCGGGGCCGCAGGACACCGGCCTCGAGCTTCGCCCGGTGGAGCTGGTCCTCGACGATGCGCACGGCCTCCGCGATGCAGCGCCGCGCGTCGGCGACGTTCTCGGCGACCGGGCCCTCGACGTGGTGGTCGCTCAGGATCTCGTCGAGCATCAGGTCGCTCGCCGTCAGCGGACTGCGGACCTCGTGGGCGAGGATGTTGAGGATCGCCCGGTGATAGTCGACGGCTGCCTCGAGGTCTTCGCTGCGCACCGTCGCCTCCTCGAGCAGCTCGCGAACGCTCGCGCTGGCGTCCTCGAGCTCCCGGGAGCGCTCCGCGAGCTCGCTCGTTCTGCGGGTGATGCGGTCCTCGAGATTGCGCCAGAGGTCGGCGCTTTCCAGCGCGGCCGCCGTCGAGTCGGCGAGCGCCTGAAGCAGCGCGAGCTCCTCGTCGGTGGCTTCGTGGTGGTCCATCCAGTGGGTGCCGATTGCGCCGATCGGGTCGAGTGCGCCGATCGGCACCACCGCGAGGCTCCTCACGAAAGCTGTTGGGTCGGGCTCGTTCGACGCACGCTCGTCGGCGTCGACGTCGGGGACGACCATGGGCGACGAATGGAGGATCGTCCAGCCCGAGGCGCAGGCTTCGAGCGGGACGCGGGTGCCCTTCCAGAGGGGCTCCCTGCCGTCCTCGTCCACGTAGAGGCAGGCGTCATCGTCGCGTAGCGCGAACGTGACGCCGTCGCTCCCTGTGAGCCGGCGGGCTGCGGGGCGAACGATCTCCTGGATTTCCGCCAGACTGCGGGCCAGGGAGAGGCGCTGGACCGCATCGAGCAGGACGACGGCGGGCTCGCCCAGCACGGCAGGGAGCGCATCCGTCGCGCTCGTCGCTGGGCGTCCGTTGGGTTCGTGGTGCGTGAGCATTGGCGTTCGTCTGCAAGACGCAGTGCGTGCAGCTCTAACTAGTCATTTCGGGCGGAAACGCCCTGAGCTTGAGCCACGAACGCCCACAAGCGGGATGCTCGCTCCTGCAGGCGTGGCCAGGCGTGGGCTACTCGAACCAGGCGACCGTCGCGACGATTACGAAAAGCGCGACGAGCGCCGCGCCCTCGTAGGCGCGAGCCTCGCCGTCGCCCGTGATCTGCCAGATGGCGATCGCCGAGAGCCCGATGCTTGCGATGTACACGGGTGGGAGCACGAATGTCAGCGAGTGCGCGAAGAGCAGCGACACCAGGATCAGAGCCGGGAAGAGGAAGACCGCGATCTGGGCCACCGAGTTCTTGACCACCGAGATCGCCAGGTCCGCCTGCCCCTTGGAGGCGAGGACGAGCGCGGTCGTGTTCTCGACCGCGTTGCCGGCGATGGCGACGATCACCAGCCCCGCGAAGGCGCGCGAGATGCCCAGGGAGTCGATCGCCGGGGCAAGGGCGTTGATGAACCAGTCGGAGACGAGCGCCGCCCCGACCCCGGCAGCGGTCAACAGGGCGGCCGAAGTTGCGAGCGGCATCGCCGTGGGCGCCGCCGAGGGCGTTGGGGCGAGATCGGCGCGCAGGTAGGAGGCGAGCCAGGCCCCGTAGACGACCAGCAGGCTGATCGAGCCGATGGCCGAGATCGCCTTTGCGTGGCCCGCCGCGGCATCGTTGCTCGAGGTTGCGACGCCAAGGATCACGATTACGAACACCGCGAGCATCAGGAGCGTCATCGTGTCGTTGGGCAGGCGCGGTGAGAAGCGCATCAGGCCGCCGTCCGCGCCTCGTGCGCCGACGATGATCGTGAGGCCCAGGACGAGGAGCCCGTTGGCGAGAAGCGAGCCGATCAGGGAGGTTTGCGCCACGAGAATCTCGCCCGCATTGAGGGCGAAGAGGACCACGAAGAACTCGGGCAGGTTGCCAAGCGTCGACTGCAGGAACCCCGTCATCCCTGGCCCGAAGCGCTCGCCGAGCGCCTCTGTCGCAAACGACACGACGTAGGCGAGGCCGGCCAGGGCGAAGCCCGCGACGGCAAACGTGGCCACCGCCGGCGCGTCCGCGTAGTGCATGACCCCGGCGACGACGCTCAGCGCGGCGATCGCCGCGACCACGATCGTCTCCCTGGAGCTCACCGGCGCAGCCTACGGGGCCGGCAGGCGTCGCCAGACGCTCTGCCCAAGGCTAAAGATCGTCTAAGGAGCTGCCGATCACACGGTCAATGTTTTCGAGCCTTCGCCAACGCGTTCGAGCCGACCAATCCGGTTTCACCCTCGTCGAGCTCCTGGTCGTGATGTTGATCATCGGCTTGCTCGCCGCGATCGCCATTCCGGCCTTCTTCAACCAGCGCTCGAAGGCAACCGACGCAAACGCGAAGGAAGCCGCACATACAACCCAGGTCGCCATGGAGACCTTCGCCACCGACAACGGCGGCTCGTACGCCGCCGCCACGGTCGCAAAGCTCCAGGCAATCGAGCCGACGGTTCCCACCGGAACCGCAGTCGCGGGCAAGATGAGCCTCGCGATCACCGGGACCGGTGGAGCGGGCTCCCCGACGCTTTCCGGCTACCGGGTCACGGTCACGGCCGCGACCACCGGCAACACGTTCAGCATCGACCGCACGGGCGGCGTGCTCAGCTATCCGTGCAACGTGGTGGCGACGAACACCACGTCGGGCGGCTGCGTCACCACCACCGGCGTCACGGGTGCCGGTTCCTGGGGCTGACTCCGGCGAGTGTGGGGGCCAGGCCCCAGGCTGGACGGATGTACCCCCCACCGGCGGATGGGGCGCTCACCGCTAAAGCTCTGAACCCTGGGGCCGATAACGGAGTCGTATAGGGCCAGTGCCCTGGCGTGAAAAGGCAAACCCGTCGAGAGGCGGGGACGCAAAGCCAAGGGGCTCGAAAGAGCCAGCCGGGCTGCCGCCGGGTCAAGAGAACACCCGACCGCAAAGTCGTGGGCTCTGGCGACGTCAACATAGGTCCCAAGGAGGAATCCTATGATTCTCAAGCTCCGTCAGAGGATGGCCCAGGAAGAGTCTGGTTTCACCCTCGTCGAGCTCCTGGTCGTGATGTTGATCATCGGCTTGCTCGCCGCGATCGCCATTCCGGCCTTCTTCAACCAGCGCTCGAAGGCAACCGACGCAAACGCGAAGGAAGCCGCACACACCAGCCAGGTCGCCATGGAGACCTACGCAACCGACAACGGTGGCTCCTACGTGGGCGCCACGGTCGCGAAGCTCCAGGCAATCGAGCCGACCGTTCCGACCGGCACCGCTGTCGCGGGCAAGCAGAGCCTCGCGATCTCGGGCCTCTCGGCCAACGGCTACACGGTCACGGTCACGGCCGCGACCACCGCTGACACGTTCAGCATCACCAACACCGGCGGCACGCTCACATATCCGTGCAACGTCCCGGCAACGAACACCACGTCCGGTGGCTGTGTCACCACGACCGGCGTCACCGGTGCCGGCACATGGGGCGGCTGATCTGACGTCCTGACCAACCAGCGACGCCATGCGCACAGCGCGCAATGGCACCACGGGGGC
>JAWVFM010000224.1:0-7623 GCA_033856015.1 Solirubrobacterales bacterium | reverse complement strand
TCTCGGCCTGCTTCTCGTCGCGGCTCTGGAAGGTGATCCCGGTGAGCTTCGTGACGCCGTCGACCAGGCTCGAGACGGACTCGCCGAAGAGGCCCTGGACCTCCTCGAGGCTGGCCGTCGTGTCTTCGACGGTGTCGTGCAGGAGCGCGGCGCAGAGCGTCTCCGTGTCGAGGCGCAGGCCGGCGCAGATCTTCGCGACCTCCACCGGGTGGGTGATGAAGTCCTCGCCCGAGCGGCGGGTCTGATCCGCATGGCGCGCGCACGAGAAGGCGAACGCCCTCTCGACGGCGTCCCGGTCCAGCTCGGGGTCCCCGCTCCCGGCATGCTCGGTGACCACGGCGAGCAGGTCGCCCAGGAGCGCACGCTCCTCGGCCGAGAGGTCCGCCGTGACGCTCGAGCCGGTCAGCATCGGCGGCTTCGGCGTGCCCACGCCCACCCGCGTGTGCCCCGCGCGATCCTCGGGCGGCGCAGCCGACGCCGCGTCGCCGTCGCTCAACTCGCTTGTCGTCGCTCGCTCAGGTATTTGGTGCCTTCCTCGCAGCGCCGCCGGTAGGCGACGAACGCGGCCGAGCGCTCGAGCTCGGTCGTCTCCGAGGATACGACCCCAAGCACGCGGTCGTGCTGTTCTGAGACCCGCCGCACGAGCCCCAGCTCCTCGAGGACGCGAAGGCACCTGGCCGCGACCTCTGGGCTCCTCACGAAGGGCCCCGGCCCCTCGAGTGCCGCCCGAACCTCCACCCGGGTGAGCGGGGCCGACGGCGAGCCGGAGCGCAGCGCCCGGTAGACGGCTGCGAGGACCGGCCGTGAGGGCCACTCGGCCTCGTGGACGCGAGTTGCGAGGTTGACCTCCGCGTCGCCCCAGCCCAGGTGCAGGAAGCCGCGACCCTCCCCGGCCACCGCGAGCAGCGCGGGGGCCTCAAGCGCGGGCGAGCTCGGCGGATCGACCGCAAGGACGTGCGTGAACCGCCGGGCCAGCGCCGGTTCTCCCGCCAGGAGCGACCAGTCCGCCAGCGCGACCCCGGTGCCGGCCGAGAGCAGCGCTTCGAGCGCTGCTTGCGCGGGCGCCCGGGGCAGGCGTTCGGAGAGCAGCGCCACCTCGCCCCCTCCGAACCGGGCAGGCCGTGCCGCCAGCTCGACCAGGGCTCGCCGTCGAAGCGCATCGCAGGCCAGCACCAGGAGTGGCCCTCCGGCCGAGACCAACGAGGCCACGGCGGCGACGCCGGAGGCGCCGCGACGGTCGACCACCTCGCGAAGCGCTGAGTCGTCCGGAGCGCTCGCCGGGCGCTCCGAGGGCTCGTCCAGCTCAGCCTCCAGGCGCGCCCACCACTCGGCGTCGCCGATGCCCGAGGCCGCTGCCGGCTCCTGCGCCTCGATGTCCGGCGGGTAGAGGCTTCCGAGCACCACCCGCGGCTCAACGGCGCCGTTCCACTCGTTGACCTCGAGGCGGAGCGACACGTCGACCGGCGCCTCCGCCTCGGCGGCCGCGCCCAGCTTGCCATCGACGCCGAAGGCGACGCCCAGGGCGCGCCGGGAGCCGCTCGCGAGCGTGAAGCGCGCGTGGCGATCGTCCTTGCCCATCGGCCGGACGTCGCCCAGGCGGGCGCCCGGGACCAGCAGCCGGACCTCCGGGTTTCCGATGCCGAACGGCGCCATTCGCCCGAACTGCTGCGCCACCCCAAGCCCGAGGCTCTCGGCGCCGACGATCGCGTCGATGGTCTCCGCATGCGGCTCGGGAGCCTCGCCGCGAACGGCCGCGACATGGGCGGCGAACGCCTCCCGGAACGCCTCCACCGCGTCTGCGGGGATCTCCAATCCGGCAGCGGCCCGGTGGCCGCCATAGCGCGTGAGGTGCTCGGCGCAGGCGTCGAGGCCGGCCAGGAGGTCGAAGCCGGGAACGCTCCGCGCGGATCCGCGCCCTCTGCCGTGCTCGTCGAGGGCGATGAGCACGACGGGCACTCCGTGGCGCTCGACCATGCGCGACGCCGCGATTCCCACCACGCCCGGATGCCAGCCCAGGCCCGCCAGCACCAGCGCGGCGGGGGGCGCCTCGGGGGCCGCCTCGCGGCGGGCTTCTTCGGCGGCCGCGACGACCGCGCGCTCGGTCTCCCGACGCTCGCCGTTGGCGACGTCGAGCTCAGCCGCGATCGCGGCGGCCCGCTCCTCGTCGCCGGTGAGCAGGAGCTCGACGGCTGCGTCGGCGCGGTAGAGGCGGCCCGCGGCGTTGATCCGCGGCCCGAGGCGGAATCCGAAGTCGCCCTCGTCGAGCGCTCCCGGGTCCACCCCGGCGACCGCGCAAAGGGCCTTCATTCCCGGGCGCAGGGCGCGGCGCGCGGCGGCCAGGCCGCGGCGGACGAGCGTGCGGTTCTCGCCGATCAGCGGCACCATGTCCGCCACGGTTGCGAGCGCGACGATGTCGAGGCTCTCCTGCCCGTACTCCTCCCCCGCCAGCGCGGTGGCGAGCTTGAGCGCGACGCCGGCCCCGCAGAGCTGCCCGAACGGGTAGCCGTCGAGGCGTGGGTGCAGGATCGGGCAGTCGGGGAGCTCGTCACCGGGCTCGTGGTGGTCCGTGACGATGACGTCCAGGCCAAGCTCGCCCGCACGCGCGACGGCCGCGGTGGAGCCGATGCCGCAGTCCACGGTGATCAGGAGCCTGGTGCCGCGCTCGGCGAGCCGCTCGACCCCAGCGTCACTCAGCCCGTAGCCGTCGCCCATTCGGTCCGGGAGGAACCAGTCGCAGTCGGCGCCGAGCCGGCGCAGCGCCCCCACCAGTGTGGCGGTCGCGGCGACGCCGTCGACGTCGTAGTCCCCGTGGACCGTGACCCGCTCGCCGGCCACGAGCGCCTCGCGAACCCGGGCGACGATGCCGGCCATCGAGGCGAACTCGAAAGGGTCGTGCACCTCGTCCGCGTCGAGGAACGCGCGCGCCTCATCCGGGGTCCGGTACCCGCGACGCACAAGGGCCACTGCCACCGGCTCCGCGAGCCCCAGCTCGCGCTCGATGGCGCGCGCCTCGCTGTAGGAGTAGGGCTCGAGTCGAAACTTGGGCTGAGCCGCCATCGCATCAAGCTAAGGCGGGCCCCCGACGGAACCGCCCCGGCCAGTGCCCTAACGCGCCCCGTCGGCCTCCCGAGCCGCCCGTTGGGCGATGCGCACCGCCACGGTGGGCGCCGGGGCGAACGTCAGCGCCGTCCCCTGGCCGCTGAGCGCGATGGCGGCGAACCCGTCGCCGACCCGCCAGCTTGCCGTGCCCGTGCGGTTGGCGCCCAGGCGGTTCTCCAGATAGGTCGGGAGCTCTGCGGTAAAGCGCGCTGCGTTGGCGATGCTCGTCCAGCGGTCGGCGACCACTGCGGCGTTTGCCTGCCTGCACGGCGGAGCGCAGCTCGAGTTGGCGCCGGGGCGCTTCCAGACGGCGATGCCGCCGCCGTCCCAGCCACGGCTGGCCGCGGTCGCGACGTTTGCCGGCAACGCCAGGGCGAGGATGAGCTCTGCGTCCAGCTGTCCGGAGACCGTCTGCTGGACGAGCCGCCACGGCGCGGGCATCGAGTCGCCGACGCGGACCTTGGCGAAGCGACTGTGGTGGATCCACCGCTGCGGATCGAGGATCTCCGCCGTCGTGGTCGGCGGGCGCCGAAACGCAGCGTTGACGAGGCGCCAGCCACGGCCCCGCGCGTAGAGCGCCTGGACGAACTTGACGCCGGACGTGTACGGGAACCGGAACTGCGCGGCGAGCGCCGGGGGCACGCCGTAGCCCGCGTTGTCCGCGGAGAGGAGCTGACCGCCGGCGACCGCCGCCTGGTAGCCGTGCCTGGCGTCGAAGCGCGCGGCCACGACGGTGGCGGTGCCCTCGACGAGCGCCTTCAGCGCCAGCACTCGTTCGTCGTTCCTCGATCCCTGCTGCGCCCGGAAGACCTCCGGGAACCGCGAGTTGTCGAGCGCGTGGTCGAGCTCGTGGGCGATGACGGTCTGCACCTGCACCGCACCCTCGCCTGGTGTGGCGAGCACCTCGACCTTCCGTGACCCGGGCTTGAACTCGCCGGCGACCGACCCGACGAGGTCCTTGGCGCTCTGCACGGCGTCGAACTCCGGGCTGACGACGCCGGCGAGCTTCGCGAACTCGACTCCGGCGTCGGAGCGCCGTCGCACGGAGCTCAGGCTCTTCCCCTTCTTCGCGAGCCGTCGCGTCAGCTTCGCCACGAGGTGGCTCTGCATGTGCCTGACGTGGCCGGGGCCGATGACCTTGATCGGCGGCACGTGCTCGAACCGCATGCCGCGAATACGCTCCACCTCCTTGGCGATCGCCCTCCCGCCCAAATGCTTGGCGGTTGACGCTGCGGGAGCCGAGGCGCGCGGCGCGGCAGCGGCGGCCGGCACAGCCGCGAGCGGCGACGGCGCGTGACGATCGTGGATCCAAAGAGCGAGCGCCGCCGGGAGCAGGGCCAGAAGGACCGCCGTCAGGGCTCCGAGCCGGGCGTGGCGCGACGCGTTCACCGGCTGCCGTCGCGAGCCGGGCCTAGCGCTCGATGCCCTCGGCAAGGTCGGCTCTGACGCCCAGCGCGTACACGATCGCGAGGCCGATCAGGGTGCCGGGCACCGCGCCCAGGACGGTGCCGATGTTTGTTTCCCCGATGCTCTTGCCGGTTGCGATCTGCGCGACCGCGCCGCTCGTCATCGCGCCGGCGATCGCCCCGAGGAACGCCCCGACGATGCCGCCCCAGAAGCGGTCCGGGACCCACACGGTGAAGTGCCACAGGGAGATCCCGACGACGAACCAGACGAGCGCTGCCATCAGCGGTTCCTCCCGTGCTTGCGGCGGGCGCGCTGCTGGCGACGGCGACGCTCGCGCTCCGAGCGCGAGGGCCTGTCTGAGCGCGGCTCGGCCCCGGCGCCGGTGCCGACGGGCTCAACATCCAGGGCATCAGGCTCGCCCCCGTTACCGTCGTCGGCGACGGGCTCGGGCAGGGCGGCAGGCGGTGGAGCAGGGGCCGGCACTGCGGGCGTCCGGCGCGGAGCGGGCGCGGCCGGCGCCTGCGGCGCGGCGACGCCGTCCGTCTTGGCGACCACGTTGTCCTCGGGGAAGGTCGGGACGAATCCCATCTCGGCCTCGAGGCGCTGGCGGCGCGAGCGGTAGGCGGGCTCGCGCTCCTTCCAATGGGTCAGCACCGGCGAGGCGATGAAGATCGACGAGTAGGCCCCGGAAAGGACGCCGATCATCATCGCGAAGGCGAAGTCCTTCAGCGTGGCGCCGCCGAAGATGAAGAGGACCGTGACGAGGAACACCGTCGAGAGGCCGGTGATCAGCGACCGCGTGAGGACCTCGCTCATCGAGCGGTTGACGATCTGGGAGAAGGCGGCGCGCGGCATGCGCGGCACGTTCTCGCGGATTCGGTCGAACACGATGATCGTGTCGTACATCGAGTACCCGAGGATGGTTAAGAACGCCGCCACGGTGCCGCTCGTGACCTCCCTTCCGACCACGGAGTAGACGCCTGCGGTGATCAGCACGTCGTGTGCCAGCGCGATCAGCACCGGAATCGCGTACTTCGCCTCGAAGCGCAACGCCACGTAGATCGAGATCACCAGGAGCGAGAAGAGGACGGCGACCACCGCGCTGCGCGCGACCTGGGCGCCGAAGGTCGGGCCGACGGTCGTGCTCTGGAAGGAGTGCGGCTTCAGGCCGAACGCCTGCTTCAGCACGCCCGGGACCTTGTTGACGTCCGGCTGCGGGATCTGCGCCTGGATCTGGACGGCGTTCTGGCCGAGGGTCTGGTTCTGGATCGACTGGATCTCCGCCGACCCGGCGCCGCCGATGTTCGCGTCCGCCAGCGCGGTGCGGACCTGGTCGATCGTCGCGGGCTTGACGAGGCCCGCTTCGACACGGGTCCCGGACTCGAAGTCGATCCCGAAGTTCAGCTGGTTGACGGCGAGCGAGATCGCGCCGATGGCGAGGATCGCGCCCGACATCGAGAAGAACCACTTGCTGGCGCCGGTGAAGTCGAACTTCCAGCGGAAGTGCCGCTCGCCGGCGCCAAGCGCCCACGGCGAGCGCAGCGCCCTCGATCGCGAGAAGAGGCCGAGGAACGCCTGCGTGAACAGCACGGCCGTGAACAGCGAGACGATGGTGCCGACGCCCAGCGTGAAGGCGAAGCCCTTGACGCCGGCCGTGGCGAGCCCGAACAGGATGAACGCCGTCAGGAGGGTGATGACGTTCGCGTCGATGATGGTCGCGATTCCGTGCCTGTAGCCCTGGCCGATTGCGGACAGGGCCGATCGCCCGGCGCGTAACTCTTCCTTGATTCGCTCGAAGATCACGATGTTCGCGTCGGCCGCGACCCCGATCGTCAGGACAAGGCCCGCGATGCCCGGCAGCGTCAGCGTGACCGGGATCAGCTTGATCAGCGCGAAGAAGAAGAGCGCGTAGACGGCCAGCCCGATGACCGCCACCAGGCCGAGGAGCCGGTAGTAGAGGATCAGGAACGCGATCACCACCACCAGGCCGATGAGGCCCGCCTTGAGGCCCTGATCGAGAGCCTGCTGGCCGAGCGTGGCCGAGACCGTGCTCTGGCTGATCACGTGGAGGTTGACCGGGATGGCGCCGATCTGCAGGAAGCTCGCGAGGTCCTGCGCCGACTGGATCGTGAAGTTGCCGGAGATCTCGGCGCCCGTGCGCCCGTCGATCCCGTCCGGGTTGTCGACGAAGTTGATGATCGGGCTGGACTTGATTTCCCCGTCGAGGACGACCGCGAAATGCTGCGAGTACGCATCGGCCTGCGCCGACGCGACCGCCGGCGGTGCGGTCGCGAGCCCACGCTGGGCGATCTGGCTGGTCACCTTCTGGAAGGCCGCGCGTCCCTGGCTGGTGAAGTCGAACGAGACCAGCGGCTGGTTCGTCGTCGGGTCGAAGTTCTGCTTCGGGTTCGTGATCTCCGAGCCGGTCAGCGCGGGCCGGTCGCGCATCACGTAGTAGTGCGGCGCCCCGGTCTGGCTCTCGTCGGCCGGCGTGTTCGGGTTGTCCGTGGCCGCCTCCGAGAGGACCACGGTTCCCTGCGGCACAGTGATCAGGACGTCGCCCTTGGGCTTCGCCAGCGGCTTCAGCTGGAGCTGGCGGTAGATGTCCGTGGGCCTCTCCGCAGGATCCCCGAGCCCGGCGTGGCTCTGGGCGTTGAACAGGTAGTACGTGGGGCCGGTGGTCGTGCACTCCTTCTTGAAGCAGTTCGGCTTCTGGGTGTGGGCGAACTTGACGGCCTCGTAGAGGTTCGGGAACGAGTAGACGGTCGGGTCCTGGGCAACGGCCGTCGTCGGGTCCTTCGGGGCGCTCGAGTGCGGCGGCGGGATGACGTTGCGCTCGAAGTCGTAGAGGTAGAGCTGGGAGGTCGTTCCGATCTGGTCGATCGCCCGCTTGGCGTTCGCGACGTTCGGCAGGCCGACCTGGATCTCGTCCGAGCCGACCCGCGAGATCTCGGGCTCGGAAACGCCGAGCTTGTCGGCGCGCTCGCGGATGATCGAGATCGAGCGCTCGATGTCGTCGGCGGTGACGACGGGCTCCTGCGGCGTCGGCCGGGCCACGTAGACGAGCTGGGTCCCGCCCTTGAGGTCCAGGCCCAGGACGGTCGGCTTGGCCATGAC
>JAWVFM010000223.1:0-4095 GCA_033856015.1 Solirubrobacterales bacterium | reverse complement strand
GCCGTGCGTTGGAAGAGGTGGATCTTCGCCACATCGGGCTGGATCTTCGGAAGGAACTGGATCGCCGAGGCGCCGGTGCCGACGACGGCGACGCGCTTGCCGCGCAGGTCGTATTCGTGGTTCCAGCGAGCCGAGTGGAAGACCTCGCCCGTGAACGACGCGAGGCCGGGAAGCTGCGGGATGGACGGCGCCGAGAGCGGTCCCGGCGCGGTGATCAGGACCCGTGCCGTGATCGTGCCCTGCGAGGTCTCGAGCGTCCAGCGCTGCGCCTCGTCGCTCCAGGACGATTCGACGACCTCGCAGCCGAAGCGCACGTGGGGGTAGAGGCCCTCGCGGTCGGCGACGTCGCGGATGTAGTCGCGGATCTCGGCCTGGGGCGAGTAGGTGGTGGACCAGTCCGGGTTCGGCGCGAAGGAGAAGCTGTAGACGTGGCTCGGGACGTCGCAGGCGCAGCCCGGGTAGTCGTTGTCGCTCCAGGTGCCGCCGACGTCGGTGGACTTCTCGAGCAGCACGAAGTCCTCGATCCCGTCACGGCGTAGGCGGTAGGCCATCGCCAGGCCGGAGAAGCCGCTCCCGACGATCGCGATGTCGACCTCGTCGCTGCCGGCGGCAGGGGCGCTGCCGGGGGGTGGGAAGGCGGTGGCGGCGGTGGCGGCGGGCATGCGATCTCTCCTCGTCAGCAACTCGTGTAATGGTTACGATAGCGTAAGTTACACCGCCGTAAGGTATCCTCGACGTGATGTCCGTCACACCCAGCGACACGGCACGCAGGCGGCTGAGCGGCGCGGAACGGCGTGAGCAGATCCTCGACGCCACCAAGGCCATCGCCTTCGAGCGCGGCTTTCACGCGGTGTCCATCGAGGTCGTCGCGCGCGAGGCGGGAATCAGCCGGCCGGTCGTCTACAACCACTTCGAGGACCTCCCCGGCCTCCTCGAGGCGTTGATCGACCGCGAGTCCGGGCGAGCCCTCGAGCAGCTCGCGCCGGTCCTTCCGAGCAGCCTGGAGCCGGGCGATGCCGTGGAGCAGATGCTCGCCGGCCTGCGCGGCTACCTGGAGGTCGTCGAGGCCGACCCGCTGACCTGGCGCCTCGTCCTCATGCCGCCCGAGGGTGCGCCGGAGATCCTGCGCGAGCGCATCGCCGCGGGGCGCAACGGCGTGGTCGCGCTCCTCGCCGACATCTTTCGCGCCGGTGAGGGGCCGTTCGGGCCGTCGCCGGACCCCGAGCTGACCGCTCGCACGTTCTCGGCGCTCTCCGACGAGGGCGCCCGGCTCGTCCTCACCGATCCCGAGCACTTCACGGCCGAGCGCATCGTCGAGCACGCCCGCTGGCTGCTCGCCCAGCTCGGCTGAGCGACCCGCCCGAGCCGGTTCCGAGCGCCATGGAATGATCGGCGCAGGCGATGATCGACTCTCACTGCCACCTGACCCTCTGCGAGCCGCCCAGCGGTGAGCTCGTGGACGCCGCCGCGAGCGTCGGCGTGCGGCGTCTGCTCACGGTGGGCCTGGGCGAGGAGTCCAACCCGAAGGTCGTGGAGCTGGCCGAGGCCCACGAGAGCGTCTGGGCCGCGGTCGGGAGGCACCCGAACTCCGCCTCGGGCTTCGATGCCGCCGCCGCGGCAGCGATCGAGGAGCTCGCCGTCCACCCGCGCGTCGCCGCGGTCGGCGAGACCGGCCTGGACTACTTTCGCGACGGCTCGCCTCGCGAGGACCAGAGGCGTGCGTTCGAAGCGCAGATCGAGATCGCGCGACGAGTGGGCAAGCCGGTCGTGATCCACATGCGCGACGCGCTCGAGCCCACGTTCGCGATCCTGCGCGAGCAGGCGGACGGCGTCACGGTCGTCCTGCATTGCTTCTCGGCGGGCCCCGACGCGATCCCGGAGGCCGTCGAGCGCGGCTGGATCTGCTCGTTCGCCGGCAACGTCACCTACTCGAGCTCGGCGGCGTTGCGAGAGGCGTGCCGGCTCGTCCCGGACGACCTCCTGCTGGTCGAGACCGACGCGCCGTTTCTCGCTCCACAGCCCGTGCGCGGCAAGCCCAACGCGCCGGCGAACGTGGTCGAGACCGCGGAGCGGGTGGCCGAGGAGCGCGGCATCTCCTACACGGAGCTCGAGGCGCTGGTCGACGCGAACGCCGCGCGCGTCTTCGGATGGTGAGGCTCGGGCAGAACTTCCTCGCCGACGCGAACCTCCTCGACGCGATCGTCCGCGACGCGCGGCTCTCGGGAGACGAGGTGGTGCTGGAGGTCGGCGGCGGGGAGGGGGCGCTCAGCGCGCGGCTCGCAGAAGCCGTGTCGGCCGTTCACGTGGTCGAGCTGGACGAGCGCCTGCGGGCCCCCCTGGAGGCCGTGGCCGCGGATCATCCCGAGCTCGCCCTCCACTGGGGCGATGCGATGCGGATGGACCTGGGCGCGCTCGACCCGGCGCCGACGGCGGTGGTCGCGAACCTTCCTTACGCCGTCGCGACGCCGCTCATCATCCACACGATCACCGAGCTGCCGAGCGTCCAGGCGTGGACGGTGATGGTCCAGCGCGAGATCGCCGACCGCCTGCGCGCCGCGCCCGGCAGCCGTGTCTACGGGGCTCCGAGCGTCATCGTGCAGCTCGCCTGCTCGGTGGAGCTGGTGCGGGCGATCGACCCCGCCGTGTTTCGTCCCAGGCCGCGGGTGCACTCGGCGCTCATCCGCCTGGAGCGGACCGGTGGCGCCGCCGGCGAGCGCGTCGCCGCCGTGGTGCGGGGCGCGTTCGCCCACCGGCGCAAGGCCCTGGCTCGCTCCCTGGACCTGGCCGGGGTCGCCGAGCGGGGTGCGGCGGTCGCCGCTCTGGAGAATCTCGCCCTCGACCCGGGAGCGCGAGCGGAGGCGCTCGCGCCCGAGGACTTCAGACGCCTGGCGGAAGCGCTCGCATGATCCTGCGCGCCCCCGCCAAGCTGAACCTCTGCCTCTACGTCGGCCCCGTGCGCGCCGACGGGCTGCACGAGCTTCGCTCCCTCTTCTGCCCGCTCCTCCTTGAGGATCGGATCGTGGTCAGCGAGGCGGTGGCCGATAAGGTCGTGTGCCCGGAGGTGGAAGGCCCGAACCTCGCCGCCGCGGCGCTGGCCGGGCTTCGCGAGCTCGGCTGGGAGAGCCCGCCGGTGCGGCTGGAGATCGAGAAGCGCATTCCCGTTGCGGCCGGGCTGGGCGGCGGCAGCGCGGACGCCGGGGCGGTGCTCCGCATGGCAGGCGGGCTGCCGGGCGTGGACGAGCTCGCCTTCCGGCTCGGCGCCGACGTTCCGTCGCAGCTGGAGCCGGCGTTCTCGCTCGTTTCGGGCGCCGGCGAGCGCTCCGAACGGCTCGATCGGCCGGGAGGGTTCGCCGTCGTGGTCGTTCCGGGCGAGCGCGGCCTGCGCGCGGGCGACGTCTACGCGGAGCTCGATCGCACCGGCCTGGCGCGGGAGCTCGACGACCTCGACGACCTTGACACGCGCATCCGCGCGGCGGCGCGGGAACGCGTCTCGCCCCTCGACTACACGGACCTGTTGAGGAACGACCTCGAGCCGGTTGCGCTCTCCCTGGCGCCGGAGGCGGCGGCGGCTCTCGCCGCGCTTCGCGAAGCGGGGGCGCCCCACGTGCTCGTGGCCGGCTCCGGGCCGAGCGCGATCGGCATCTGCGCGGACGTGGCCGCCGCCGACCGGGTCGCCGCGGCGCTGCCGCCGCGCTACGCGAAGGCGATCGTCTCCGCCCCCGGGGGCCTCGGGTGAACGCGCCTCGCGGGCGCTGGCCGCAGCTGATCTTCGTCGTCGTGGCGATCGCCGTCTTCGCCGGCGTCGACCACCTCCTCAACTCGATCGACATCGGCAAGCTCCTGAACGACGTCTCGAACAAGCTCGGCGCCTGGACGTACGGCGTGGTCGGGCTCGCGGCGTTCCTCGAGACGGGCGCCTTCGTCGGCCTGATCCTGCCGGGCGAATCCGCGGTGATCCTCGGCGGGGCGGTTGCCGGGCAGGGCGCCACGTCGATCGTCGTGACGATCGGGGTCGTATGGGTCTGCGCCTGGGGGGGCGACACCGTCAGCTTTCTCCTGGGCCGCCGCCTGGGCCGCGGGTTCATACTCGAGCAC
>JAWVFM010000222.1:0-7250 GCA_033856015.1 Solirubrobacterales bacterium | reverse complement strand
CCTCCGGATGCTTCTCGGCCTACCGGACGGCCGTGCTCCGCGCCCTCGGTGGCTGGTCGACGCGGACGATGGCCGAGGATATGGACCTGACCTGGACCCTCTACTCGCACGGCCATCGCGTGCGCTTCATTCCCGATGCTGTCTGCTACCCGATCGAGCCGCATGACCTCGCGTTTCTGACGAAGCAGCTCCGGCGCTGGTCGCACGGCTTCGTTCAGAACGTGCGCCTCCACAGGCGCTCGCTGCTTGAGCTCGGCTTCCTGCGCTCTGCGGTGGCGGTGGCGTTCTGGGACTCGGTCCTCGCGTCGCTCGCCTATCTCGTCGCCCTGCCGATCCTCGCGGCCGTCGTCAGCCCGGCCTTCCTCCTCGCCTACCTCATCGACGCCCCCGTCGTGCTCGTCCCGGTCCTCTACCAGGCCAACCGCAGGCACGAGGTCGGCAGAGCGCTCGCCAGCATGCCGGCCTTCTTCGCGCTACGCGTGGTCAACGGCGTCTTCATGCTGGCCGCGCTCTGGCGCGAGCTGATCGTCAACCGTCCGCTCTTGGTCTACGAGAAGGGACACTGACGATGTCGGCCGGACTTCCGGGAATCGGCCTCGGCGGCCTCTTCTTCATGCTGTCGGCGCTTCTCGCCCCGTTCGGAGAGCTCGTTCGGACGGTCCGCGGCCGGAGCAGCCGTGAGCGCCGCCGCCGCGTGCTGGGCCACTTCGCGATGGCCGTCGCGATGCTCCTCGCGATCCAGGCGACCCTCCTGGCGATCCACGTCGTCGCCGGCGTCTCGGCGCTTAGGTTGATGAGCCTGCCGCTGCTGACGATCGGGCTCCTCGCTCTGGTGCTCGGCGCGGCAAAGGCCACGGCCCTGGTCGTCGGGCGCCCGAAGCGCCGTCGGGCGCCGCAGACCGAGCCCCTCTGGGGATTCGACTCACAGCGCTGACCGGTGCGGGAAGGTGGGCGTTACTGGGCTCGAACCAGTGACCTCCAGCTTGTCGAGCTGGCGCTCTCCCAACTGAGCTAAACGCCCCGGGCGGGCGAGTTTACCTGGACGAAATGCGACGCCTGGACAGCCGTCGAAGTTCCCGCAAACTGCGACAAAAATCGAACGTGAAACCTCTGTCCCTGAAAAGTGTTAAGTTCATATGGGCGCCTGCCGATAGGAGGCGTGAAGCTTTTAAAGCTGAAGGACCGACGGGCCAGCGCTGGGACGCCTGGTGGCACGTCCTTTCGGACCAAAGGGCCCCTTCGGGGGCCCTTTTCCGTTCAGGAACGCTACGCCGCGGACGTGTCCGCGTCGGGTTCGACCGGGCCCGCCGGGCCTGCGTCGGCACGCAGCCTGGAGCCGGTCAGCCGATCCGCGACCCGACCGAGGACGTCGACCGTGCCCTCCAGCGGCTCCACGATCTCGACCGCCCGCTTCATCGTGGGGAAGATCGCGACGAGCTGGCTCGCCTGCTCGACGACGTCGCCGGCGCGCTCCTGCACGAGGTTTGCCTGGGTGACGATCTCGCGACCGAGGTCGCTCATCTCCCCGCCGCGGGCCTCGATCTTGGCGCCGATGTCGAGCATCCCGCGCGCGCTGGCCTCGATCCGCTCGCCGAGCTCGAGCACGGCCCCGGCCTTCGCGTCGATGCTCTCGACGACTTCGATGAAACGCTCGGCGCGCCGATCGAGGCGGTCGAGCAACGTGATGCCTTCATTTGCCGCCTCCGCGAGCCGGCGCCCGGCCCTCGCGGTCTCCGTGGCGGCCTCGTAGCCCCGCGAGAGGATGCGCAGCGGCAACTCGATCGGCGCCAGCAGCGGGTTCACGAGCCGGACCCTAGCCTCCCGCGGCGGGCGGACCTGCGGGGCCGTCGGGCGCGGGCTCGAGGTCGAGCACCAGGCCGTCGACACGCCTGACCCTGGCCGCGGCGCCGACGGCAAGCGGCGTGCTCGAGCGGACGTTCCAGAGCTCGCCGCGCACCCTGGCACGACCGGTCGGGTCAACGGGCTCGACAATGACCACCGGCATGCCGATGAGGCCCTCCGCGCCGGTCCGTATCCGGTATCGCGAGAGCCAGCGCTTCCAGGCGACGACCTCGCCCACCTCCACCACCGCAGCGACGGCGACCATCAACAGCCCAAGGGGCGACGGCAGCACCAGGAACGCCAGAACGATCGCGATCGCAAGCAGCACTCTTGAAAGCTTACGTGCGGGCGCCCGTCAGAACCGCAAAAAGCGCGCCGAAGCTCCACGATGTCGTCGCTAGGTGTTTGCGCCGAGCGCATCGTGACGTCTCGCGAACCGATAGACAGGTCCAACGAGTCTGCTCGCAGCGGGCTCGATCCGGAGCTTGCGCGCAGGATCCTCGGCGCCACCGAGCAGGTTCTCGTGATCGCCGACGCGGCCGAGACCGGGTTCCCAATCGTCTGGGCGAGCCCGTCCTTCGAGGCGCTGACCGGCTACCAGCCGAGCGAGGTGCTCGGCAGGGGCTGCGGGTTCCTGCAGGGCCCCGAGTCGGATCCGCTCGCCATCGCACAGATGGCAGAGGCGCTGGCGGACGCGCGACCCGCGCGGACGATCATTCGCAACTACCGCAAGGACGGAACGCCGTTCTGGAACGAGGTCTCGCTCACCCCGGTCCGCGACGAGGATGGCGCCCTCACCCACGTCACGGCCATCCTCAACGACGTGAGCGCGGCGATCGCCCCGGGCGGCCCGGGCGGCCGCTCGGTGCCGCAGCGCGCCCTTGCCGATCTTCCCGGGCGCGCCGGCGTCGAGAATCGCCTCCAGGGTGCGCTCGTGGAGCTCGCGGAGACGGGCGGCGCCGTCGGCGTCCTCGGCGTCTGCGTCACTGGCCTCGAGGCGTTGACGGAGCCGGTCGGACATGAGGACCAGGACGAGCTGCTCGGGCTGATCACCGTGCGCCTCCTTCGCGCTCTCACGGACCTGGAGATCGTCGGCCGGCTCGGCGCCAACGAGCTCGTGGTGATCTCGCGAAGCTCCGCGCCCACTCAGGGGTTCACGCAGCTCGCCGAGCGAATCCTTGCGGTGTTCGACGACGCGTTCGCGCTCGGCAAGGAGGAGGTGCAGTGCTTCGCCGCGGTCGGCATCGCATCGGCAGTGACACCCCAGGCGGACCCAGGCGGGCTGATCCGCGACTCGGAGACCGCCGTGCGGCGGGCGAGGACGCGGGGCGGCTCGACGATCGAGGTGTTCGATCAGAGGCTTCGCGCACGGGTCGACCAGCGTGCCCGCCTTGCCAAGGACCTTCGCGAGGCGCTCGCCGGCGATTCCATAGGCCTCGCCTTCCAGCCAGTTGTCGACATCGGCAACGGCGCGGTTCGCGGCCTCGAGGCGCTCGCCCGCTGGAACCACCCGCAGGATGGCCCGATCTCCCCCGGCGTGTTCGTGCCGATCGCCGAGGAGACCGGCATGATCGTCGAGCTCGGCACGGCGCTGGCGAGAAAGGCGTGCGTGGAGTTCGCGGCAGCAGGGCTGCCGGACGATCTGCGCCTTTCCATCAACGTCTCCGCGCGCCAGCTCTCCGATCGCCACCTCGTTGGGTCGATCGAGGGAGCCGCAGGGGCTGCGGGTCTCGAGCTCGAGCGGATCGCGATCGAGATCACGGAGACCGCGCTCACCACGAATCCCGACGACGCCTGCGCGCGCCTCTGGGAGCTGCGCGAGCTCGGAGTCGCCGTCCACCTGGACGACTTCGGCGCGGGCTTCGCCTCGCTCGGCCATCTGCGCCGCTTCCCGATCGACACGCTGAAGATCGACCGCTCCTTCATCGGGGGCCTCGGCATGCAGTCCCAGGACGCCTCGATCGTTCGCGCCATCATGCCCATGGGCCGGGCACTCGGCCTGGACGTGATCGCCGAGGGCGTCGAGACCGAGCCGCAGCTCGCCCACCTGTCCTCGCTCGGCTGCCGGCTCGCGCAGGGCTTCTTCTTCTCGCGCGCCGCTCCGATCGAGACGATGAGCGCGCTGATCGAGGCCGACAAGCTCGCCGCGCGCACCGCCCCCGACGACTCGCGTCTGGCCGAGCTGCGAACGCAATACCGGGAGGCGATCTCCTCCGGCGACGTCCAGGCGTCGCTCGACGCGGTTCGCGCCGCGCTCACCAGCGGGGTTGCACCGACTGTCGTCCAGACTCAGCTGATCGGCCCGGCGCTCCGCTCCATCTGCGAGGAAGCCGAGCGCGGAACGATCAGCGCCGCCGACGAGCACCTGGCGACATCGATCAGCGAGCAGGCCCTGGGCGAGATACTCGTCCTTGCCAGCCGACGGTGCAGCGAGGCCCGCGGCAAGGTCCTCATGGCCGCCGTGCAGGGCGAGCACCACGTCATGGGGCTGCGGATGACCACCGACCTTCTGCAGGGCGCCGGCTTCGAGCCGGTCTACCTCGGCGCAAGCGTGCCCAGCACGGAGCTGATCGACGCGGTCCGCAACCACCAGCCGGCCGCCGTTTGCCTGACCGCGACGATGCCGGAGAGCACGTGGGGCCTCGCGGACCTCATCGAGAACCTGCGGCGGATCGCGCCGCGCACCGCGATCGTGGTGGGCGGACTGGAGCGTTCCGTGAAGGGCCTGGAGGGCTCGGGGGCGCTCATCGCCGACACGCCGCAGGCGGCCGTGAAGTTGATCGAGGGCCTCGGGCCCGCCACGGGCATCGGGACCTGAGCCCGAAGCTCCACCCGCTTGCCGCGCAGTTCGCCGCCGTGGCGGATGCATACGAGCGCGGCCGACCCGAGTACGCCGCGGCCGTCGTAGGGGCTCTCGCGGCCGAGCTGGAGCTCGCCCCGGGTGCGCCTGTCCTTGACCTCGCCGCCGGGACCGGGAAGCTCACCCGGCGGCTCGTCGCCGGCGGCTTCGACGTCGTGGCGATCGAGCCTCAGGCGTCGCTGCGCGATCGGCTGAGCGACGCAATTGGCGCTGAGCGCGTGCGTGAAGGCTTCGCGGAGGCCATCCCGCTGCCCGACGCATCGGTGGACGCCGTGACCGTGGCGGACGCGTTCCACTGGTTCGAGCCCGCACAGGCCCTGGCCGAGATCCGCCGTGTCCTCACTCCGGGCGGCGGGCTCGCCGTGCTCGCGACCTACCCGGACTGGAGCGGCGCCTCGTGGGCGGACGAGCTCGGCAAGGAGATCATGAGCCTGCGTCCGGAGCACCCGCACTTCGACGGGCCGCCGTGGCAGGAGGCGGTTCGGGCGGCGGGCGGATGGACGCCGCTGCGAGAGATCCGCGTTACCACGTCCCAGCGCGTTCGGCCAGAACAGATCGTCGACCACGTGGCTTCGATGAGCTGGATCGCCGGACTCCCCGATGGCCAGCGCGCCGACTGGCTGGCGCACGTGACGGCGCTCGTCGAGTCAGGCGAGACACCCACCGAGCTGCCGCTCCACGTCGTCGTCGACTTGACAACTCTCACCTAGGCACAGGCCTGCCGGCCGACTGATTTAGCCGGCCCTCATCCGGGAAGGCAAGGGTGGTGGGGATGAGCACCTCCGATCTGGCCCGGCGCCCAGCGGGCGTTCCAGGCGCGCGACATCGCGGCCTCGACGGCCTGCGCGGCCTCGCAGCACTGAGCGTCGTCGGCTTTCACCTGTGGCTCTATGCCCGCCCGGACCCGCCCGCGACGGCGATCAACGGCGGCTTCGACATGTTCGCCAGCGACCTGCGCTGGGGCCTCATCCTCTTCTTCGTGCTCTCTGGATTCCTGCTCTACCGACCGTGGCTCGCAGCAGCCGAGGACGGGGGTGCTCCCTCGCTCGTGGGCTATCTGCGCCGCCGCGGCGCCCGCATCCTCCCCGCCTACTACCTCGCGCTGGTCGGCTCGATCGCGTTGCTGTGGAATGCCCGGTCGGTCCCGGGCGTGCGGCTGCCGAGCGCCGACACGCTGCCGTCGTTCTTCGTCTTCGGGCAGAACTTCAGCGCCCACTCCCTGCTGACCCTGGACCCCCCGATGTGGACCCTGGCGGTCGAGGTGAGCTTTTATCTGGCGCTCCCGCTCCTCGGGCTCCTCGCCCTGCGGCTGTCCCGCGTGCCGAAATGGACGCTGCCCGCCGCCGTCATGGCATTCGGCATGGCCTGGAGCGCGGCGCTCATCGAGCTCGGCGGCCCGCTCACGCTCACCAAGATCCTGCCGGCCCTGCTGCCGTACTTCGGCCTCGGGATGCTGGCCGCCACGCTCACCCGCAAACGCACCTTCGGGCCGCGAGCCCTCGGGCTCATCGTCCTCCTCGGCGTTGGTTGCCAGGTCGTGCTCGAGTCGAGCGCATCGCCGACGCTGATCGCCTTCGCGCACGACCTTCCGGTCGCCGTCGGGTTCACGGCCCTCGTCGTCCTGGCGAGCTCCGCGCGCTGCCCGGCCCTCCTGCGCGCCAGGCCGCTGGTCGCCGTCGGGACCGTCTCCTACGGCCTCTACCTCTGGCACGTGCCGGTGATCTGGTGGTTGCGAAGCGTCGGCGCCCTCCCGCTATCCCCTCTCGCAGCCGCTCCGGTCGTGCTCGGGCTCGCCCTCGCCCTTGCAACCCTCAGCTGGTTCTGCGTGGAGCGGAGGGCAATCGCATGGGCGAAGCGCGACCGCCCCGGCTACAGCGGGAGGCCGATTGCGTCGATGAGCACTAGGTGAAGGCTGTTCGCAGAAAGTCCGTGCCTGGAAGGCGGCGCGAGCACGGCGCAGCCAACTCCGTGCTGGCCGGACACCTGGGAGGCGGCCTCTTCCTCGCGGGCGCGGCGATCACGCTCACCGCTGTGGCTCTTCCACACCCACCGACGGTCGATGCGGAGGGATATCTCTATCTGGCGGGTGGGCAGGCCCTGCTCGGCCTGCTGCTCCTGGGATTTGGCGTCACGAAGCGTCGCGCCGGGGCCTGGCTCCCGACCACCACCATCATCGGCGCGATCGCGGCCGTGACGGTCGCCATCTATCTGAACGGCGAGCGGGTCGGGGGGCCCGCGGTCCCGAACGAGTTCTTCTATGTATGGCCCGCCGTCTACGCGGGGTACTTCTACTCGCGGCGGGTGATCGCGCTGGTCGTGCTGGGGATCGGGTTCGCCTACTGCGGCGTGTCGCTGAGCGTCGGCCTCCCCGACGCCACCCTGGTGGTGCGCGCGCTGATCACCCTGAGCGTGGTCGGCGGGACGGCCGGCTTCGTTCACGTTCTTAGGCTTCGGGTCGACACGCTGCTGGCGCGCCTGAATCACCTTGCCCGCACCGATTCGTTGACGTCGCTGCTCAACCGGCGAGGCTTCGACGAACGGGCGGAGA
>JAWVFM010000221.1:0-3376 GCA_033856015.1 Solirubrobacterales bacterium | reverse complement strand
TTCGGCTTCTCCTGGTTCGGCCCCAGCTCACTACGCTTCCTCTGGGTCCGGGCGATGTCGGCCTTCGTGACGCGGCGCGTCCACTGCCCGAGTAGCTCGCGCGGTGTCGAGGTGCTGGCGGCGGTGTTACGGGCGTTCGTCGTCGCGGCCCCTTCGTTGGTGCTGCCGCCGCTCGCGCCGCACCCGGCGGCTGTGAGAGCGACTGCGGCTGCTGCGAGGGTTAGGGTGTTGCGGTTCATCCTGTGCTCCTTTCGTGGACTGGCGCAACGGTGTCGCTTGGCGCTACGAGCAGGCTAAGAAGCGGCTATATGGGGAGAAGACGCACCTGGCGGACAAGCTCGAATTCCTGCTGCTCGGGCCAGTTGAGGCGCGGTCCGGCGGCTCGTCGCTGCCCGTAGGTGGGCCAAAGCAGCGGGCACTGCTCGCGCTGCTCCTACTCCGCGCCGGCGAGCCCGTGGCGCGCGACGTCCTCATCGACGCACTGTGGGGCGAGCGCCCCCCCGCCACCGCGTCGACTGCCCTCCACGGCTACGTCTCCCAGCTGCGCAAGGCGATCGAGCCGACCCGCAGTGCGGGGGAGGCGCCGTCGCTGCTCGTCACTCGCGAGCCGGGCTACGCGCTCCTGGCTGAGCCTGGGCAGATCGACGTCGAGCTCTTCCGGCAGCTCGCTTCCGCCGGCCGGGAGCGGCTCGGTGCACGCGAGTCAGACGCGGCCGCAGCCATGCTGCGCGAGGCGCTAGCGCTGTGGCGCGGCCCTGCGCTCGCAGACCTCGCAGGTGAGCCTGCCGTCGCGGCCGACGCGGCCCGTCTCGAGGAGGAGCGTGCGGCGGCGCTCGAGGACCGGATCGAGGCGGACCTCGCGCTGGGTCGCCACGCGCAGGTCGTCGGCGAGCTCGAGACGACCATCGCCGCGGCGCCTTTGAGGGAGCGCCCGCGGCAGCAGCTCATCCTTGCCCTGTACCGCTGCGGTCGTCAGGCCGATGCGCTCGCGGCGTACCGGGATGCGCGCCGGACGCTCGTGGACGAGGTCGGCATCGAGCCCGGGACCGCGCTCCGGCAGCTGGAGCGGCAGGTCCTGGCGCAGGATCCGGCGCTCGACCTCACGTTGCCGGCCGAGCGGCGGCCTCAGCCGGAGGGACGCGCTCGTCGCAAGTCTCGCCGGTTCGTCGCTCTTGGCAGTGCGGCCCTGTTCGCGGCCGTCGCGGTGGTGGTGCTGGCCACGCGCGGGGGAGAGGGACACCGCTCGCCGGCGATCGCGGTATCGGGCAACTCGGTCGCTGCGATCGACCCCGGCAGCAACACGGTCGTCGCCGACGTTCCGGTCGGAGGGACGCCCACGGCTATCGCGGCGGGTGATGGCGCGCTGTGGGTGCTGAACGCCGACGACCAGACGATCTCGCGCGTCGATCCCGCGACCCGGGCAGTGAAGACATTCGGGACCGGCGGCGTTCCGCTCGACATCGCGGTGGGGGAGGGCGGGCTCTGGGTCGGCAACGGCCGCCGCGGCCGCGCACAGTTCGTCGGGCCATCCGCCACGTCGGTCGCTCGACTCGACACCGAGACCAACGGTCTGCTCGCGTCGGTGGCGCTCCCACGCCGCCGCCAGGGGCACCTCAACACGAACGCGGATCACCTCGCAGTCGGCGCCGGCGCGGTGTGGGCCGTCGGGCCCGATTTCTCCGTGTCGCGCATCGATCCCGGGACCGCCGAGATCGTCGGCAGCGCAAGCCATGTCGCCGCCGAGGCTGTAGCGGCCGGGCCCGACGGGGTGTGGGCCCGGACAGGTGATGGGACGCTCGTCCGGCTCGACAGGCGCGGGCCGCGCATCCGGATCGAGTCCTCGACGCTCGCCGGCATCGCGGTCGGGGAGGGCGCCGTGTGGGCAACGGCTCCGCACGACGGGAAGCTGTGGCGGGTCGACCAGGAGGCACAGCTCGTCGCCCGCCCGATCGACGTTGGCGAAGGCGCGAGCGCGGTCGCGGTCGGCGACGGTGCGATATGGGTGGCGAACGCGCTGAACGGGACGGTGGTTCGCGTTGACCCGGCAACGAACCGGGTCGTGGCGACGATCGAGGTCGGCGGGACGCCCCGGCGGCTCGCGATCGCCGGCGGGCGGGTATGGGTCACCGTGGCGGGCTCGCCGCAGGAGCAGGCCGCTGCGTCGGGCGGGGGCGACGTGTCGGCGCTCCCCGAAAGCACATGCGGAAGGGTCTTCTACGGCGGCGGCGGCGAGCCGAACGGCCTGATCGTCTCGGACATGCCGCTGCGTGGCGGACCCCAGCTCCCCACGCAGCAGATGAGCGATGCGATTGCATACGTGCTCCGCGAGCGCGGCTTCAGGGCCGGCCGCTACCGCATTGCCTACCAGTCGTGCGACGACTCCACCGAGCAGAGCGGGATCTTCGACCCGAACAAGTGCGAAGCCAACGCGAAGGCGTTCGCGGCCGCCGGCAGCGTCCTTGGGGAGGTCGGTCCATACAACTCCGCATGCGCCCTCGGCCAGATCAGACTGCTGGGTGCCGCGCCCGGCGGCCCGCTCGCGATGATCGGGCCGACCACCACGGCCGTTGGCCTCACCCGACCGAGCGCGGATGCCTCGCGAGCCGAAGTGGCCAGGCTCTATCCCGGCGGCCGGCGCAACTTCGTGCGCCTCCTGCCGGACGAGGCGGCGCAGGGCGCGGCCGGCGCGGTGGAGGCGAGGCGGCTGGGCGCGCACAGGGTGCTCGTGCTGTCGGACGGCGGCTACGGCACCCAGATGGCCGCGTCGTTCGCGCGCGCGGCTCGCGCCCTCGGCCTGAAGGTCGTGGCCCTGCGCGAGTGGAAGAGCGCCGCGCACTACCGCTTGCTCGCGGGCGCGGTGGCGAAGGCGGCGCCTGATCTCGTGTACGTGAGCGGCCTGCTCGACACGGGAGGTGGGCGGGTGATCAGGGACGTGCGGGCGTCGATCGGCGGACGCGTTCCGGTGGTCGCGAACGATGGCATCCTGCCTGTATCGAAGCTCTTTCGCGAGGCGGGCCCCGCGGCGCGCGGCGTTCGCCTCACGTACCCGGGACTGACCGTCGGTGGGCTTCCCGCGCCGGGGCGGCACTTCGTGGCGCAATTCGGCGCGACCCAACCCGGCGGCCGCGTGGACGAGTCGGCCGTGTACGCGGCGGAGGGGATGACGATCATGCTCGACGCAATCGCCCGCTCGGACGGCACGCGAGCGGTGACCACCGAGATGCTGCGAGCCCGCGTGAACGGCGGGCTGCTCGGGAGCTTCCGCTTCGACGCCCACGGCGACCCGACCACCACCCCGATCACGATTCTGCGAGCCGAGCGCGCCGGGGGCGACGACCGCGTGACGAGCCATGAGGGCGCCTCGGTGGAGAGAGTG
>JAWVFM010000220.1:0-4893 GCA_033856015.1 Solirubrobacterales bacterium | reverse complement strand
GTCCTGGCAGGCGCCGCCGCGGCCGCGCTCGCGCTCGCGGGCGGCGGCAGTGGGACAGAGGCCGGGCCGGCCGGAACCCTCGCCGGAGTCGTGCGCGTCGGCACGGCGCCTGGAGCGATCACCGTCGGCATGGGACGGGTGTGGGTAGCCGACCACGGCTCCGGCGACATCTCGTCGTTTCCCCTGAACGACCCGAAGCACGCCGTCACCGCCGCGCACGTCGGCGGCAAGCCGAACTCGGTCGCGACCGGCTTCGGCTACGTCTGGGCCACCCGCGACGACGCGAACGCCCTGTACCGGATCACGCCGCGAACCGGCGCCGTGACCAGGATCCGGCTCGGCGCCGGGACGGCGCCTTCAGACGTCGACGCCTCGAAGAACTGGGTCTGGGTGGCGGAGAGCGGGACCGCGGGCGTAGCCCGCATCGACCCAGGCGACCCGACCGCGACGCCCCGTATCGCCCTGGTTGGCGAGGGCCCGCGCGCCCTTGCGATCGGTAGCGGGCCGGTCTGGGTTGTCAACCAGTTCGATCACTCCGCCTCCAAGATCGCGGAGGCCACGGCGGACACGATCGGCAAGCCGTTCGACGGGGTCGGTCAGATACCCACGGACATCGCAGTGGGAGCCGGCGGGGTCTGGGTCGTCGACAACTTCAACGGCACGCTCGTCCGGATCGACCCGCACGCCGCGACCGTGGGCGCTCCCATCGAGGTGGGAGCGAAGCCGCGTGGAGTCGCGGTCGGCCTCGGGAGTGTTTGGGTCGCGAACGGCGGCGACAGCACCGTGACGCGAATCGACCCCAGCACCCAGCAGCAGATCGGCTCGCCCGTCCAGCTTGCGCCGGGATCCAACCCGGCCGAGGTCACGACCGGCGGGGGCTACGTTTGGACGGCGAACTTCTCGGCGAACACGGTCTCGCGGATCAAGCCGTGAGCCCGACGGGGTAGCGCCGCGCGGTGCTAGTCAGCGGCGGGGCCGGCCGCCACGTGCAGCCGGTCGCCGTGACGTGCCACATGGATGCGGAGGCCGGCCTGTCCCGGCACCTTCACGATCGCCCCACCCGGCACCGGCCGCGCCCTCACCGGCCTGGGGCCGATGCCCACCGTGGTCACGAGCTTCGCGGAGCGTGAGTGCGAGCGCAGCTCGACCGCGTAACGCGGGCGCAGGCGGGAGATCCCGGGGGGCGCGTACCAGCCGCGCAGCGGGTGCGCGCGTCCCCGCAGCAAGCGGACCGACACGCCGCGCGTCGCCCCGGCGCTCCAGACCGTCCCGGCGAAGCCGTCCTTCGAGCTCAGGCTGACGAGGCCGTTGGCGTTCAGAGAGGCCTTGAGGTCCGGCGCGATCTGGACGTAGCGCTGGTAGCCGTGGGGCTGCTTCGATTGCAGGTCGTCGACGATCACCAGGGCGACGCCCGGCTTGTAGAGAAAGAGCCGGTGATGCTTGACGTGCTGGGGCGCGAGGAGCGGATTGTGCCCCTCGATTGCGAACCACCCATGGCCCTCGCCCTTGGCGTCGAGCGCCGAGCCGTAGAAGTCGCCGTCGAGCGGAAAGCTCTTGCCGTCCACCGTGAGCGTGCTGTGCGCCCGGCTCGAGAGCGTGTACTGCTTCGCTCCGGGAGGCCCTCGGCCAGGGTCGTCGCGACCGCTGTCCATGACCACGCGATGTCCCGCCTCATACAGGTCGAAGCTCAGCTCGTCGGCCTGCTTGTGCGACGGCCGGTGATATCCGGCGGTGGTGGCGAGGTACGAGCCGGGTTCCTTGACCATCTCGAAGCCCGAGACGCGGGTCGGGGAGAGGCCGCGGTCCTGCGGCGAGCCGGCGAGGGCGTAGCCCGGCGCGGGATAGGTGAACGGCGTGTCGCCGAGGGGAGCGAAGGTGCCGTCGGGCATCGTGAACCACGAGGCCACCGCCTTCATCTTCACGAGCAGCCTGGCCATCTTCTTGGGTGGGTTCGTCGCAAGGCCCAGGTAGCTCTCGACGCGCTCGATCGACACGGCCTGGTAGCTCGCGGTGTGTTCGAGGTGCACGCCGGTGCGCTCATCCACGAGGGCCGCGATCCCCGAGCGAAAGCGCCGGTCCCCGTCGCGGTACCAGGTCCGCGCCGATCCCAGGAACGGCAGGTAACGACCGATGGCCATGAGCCCGAGCGCCTGGAAGAGGTCGTGGTTGCTGCGCAGGGGCGAGTTTGGCGTGGCGGCGAGAAAGCGCGCGTGGAGGCGGGCCGAGGTCAGGAGCTGTTTGGCCTGGTAGCGGCCGAGGGTGCCCGCACAGGTCGACGCACGCAGCGTGTAGACGATCCGGATGAGGCGATCACCGGCGCGCTTTCGCTCCCAGGCGTCCTTGTCGTGATGGTCGACGTGGCGATGCGTCGACGCGAAGTCGAGGAGGATTGCCTTTGCCTGGTTGAGAGCGCCGACGTCGTGTCCGTTGGCGAACGCGTAGAAAAGGGGATCCAGCCAGAGCAGGTCCGGCAGCGCCCGGCGGTAGACGGAGCTGCCGATGGGGTCGTAGCTCCAGTCCACCGGCGGTGAGACCTGGGTCGGCACGCCGGCCACCAGGAACTGGCCGCTCTTCGCCGCGGCGACCCGGCTCGGTGGGAAGCTGGCGAGCTCGACCGGAAAGCTGGCCGGACAGGGCAGGGCCTGTAGCTGCCCGAGCTCGTCGGCGGCCGCAGGGCCGGCGCGAAGTGCAGTGGCCAGAGCAATCAGGAGGACCGCGCCAACCCCGATCCGGCCCTGGCGGCCGCGCCTCGAAAGCAGGTGCAGGGCTCAGCTCTCCAGGTCGCGGGGTGCGATGACGCCGGTCCTGATCGCGAGCTCGGCCAACCGGATCCGCTTCTGGTTCTGCGGGAGGTCGCCCACGCCGAAGCGCTCGAACAGGGCGCGCAGGTGCGCCTTCACGGCGTCGACCGAGAGGAAGACCTCGTCGGCGATCTGGCGGTTCGTCGCCGGGCTCGCGAAGTCGCTGCCGTCGCGGTACGGCCGGCACAGCGCGATCAGGATCCCTCGCTGCCCGGCGGAGATGCTCGGCGGGGCGCTCGCTCCCGGGGCGGCGGCGCGGGTCTCCGCAGGCTCCTCGCCGGGGGCACGGAAGATCGTGACCGTCTCGCCGAAGCGGATCGCGTCCCCGTCGCGGAGCCTGCGGCGCCCGACCACCCGCTCGCCGTTGACGAAGGTCCCGTTCCGGGAGAGGCCGTCGTCGATCACGACCCACTCGCCGCCGCGACGCTCGAGCTCGGCGTGCAGGCGCGAGACCTGATCGTCGAAGTCCAGGAGGAGGCCGACATCGCCGGAACGGCCCACGCTCAGCCGATCGGAGCTCTCGCCGATCGGCAGGACGACCTGGCCGCCCGCTGCGTCACGGTAGATCAGGTGCGCCGCGCCGATGCGCTCGGCGCCGATCCGATCCTTCAGCTCTCCCGCCGTCTCCGCCGGCAGGGATTCGTCGCGCGGACTCATCTGCCTGCCGCGCAGCGTAGCGGCGAGCCGCGCGGCAGCCGTCATCAAGCGCGGGTGCCGGAGCCTGGGATCCATCCCCCCATTGACGCCCCGAAACCGCCTGGGCGCAAGCCACCCTAGGTGAGGGATCTCCCCACCCGTTACATTCGAGGCATGCCGCTCACGGCCGAGCTCAGGGAGACGCGCGAGGCGCTCGTCATCGAGCACATGGAGTCGGAGAACCGCCAGGAGTTCGATGTCACGCTCGACACCTTTCAGCATCCGCGCTACGAGCTGATCGCCACCGGCGACGTCTTCGACGGCCCCGAGGAGGTTGCCGCGTACTTCGAGGAGACCCGCTCCGCGTTCCCCGACCAGCGGAACCAGCTGACGGCGCTCCACCACGCCGATGACGCCGTGATCGTCGAGGCCACGCTCTACGGCACCCACCTCGGGTCGTTCCGCGGCCTGCCGGCGACGGGCCGCAAATTCGAGCTGGAGTTCTGCGCGATGTTCGTCTTCGAGGGGGAGGGCCTCGTCTGCGAGCGCGTCTACTTCGACGCCGGGACGATCCTGCGCCAGCTCGGCATCGCTCACGACCCGCTCACGCTGCGCGGCCGGTTCGCGACGATCGTCAACCATCCGGTGACCATCGGCGGGGCGCTCGTCCGCCGGCTGACCGGACGCTGAGCCGGGCCGCCGCGCGGTAGCTTGCTCCCGTGTCAGAGGCGCTTGACGTGGCGCGTGCGATGTTCGCGGCATTCAGCGACGGGGACATCGACGCCGCCTGCGCCCTGACGACCCGCGACGTGAAGTTCACGGTCATCGCCGAGCGTGTCACCGGCGAGCTGCCGAATGGCCACTACGGCCTCCGAGCCTGGTTTCAGGACAACCACCGGATCTGGGAGACGCTTCGCCTCGACGCGGACGGCATCGCCCTCGAGGAGCGCGGCGACTGGGTGCTCGCGGGCGGAGTCTCACGCGGGACCACACGAGACATCGGCAGGACGCTGGTCTGGGAGTGGACCGCGATCGTCCGCGTCGTCGACGGTCTGGTGAACCGCTTCGGCGTCTACCTGGACCGCGAGGAGGCACTTCGTCAGCTGGCCCGCGAGCAGCCCGGCGGCTGGGGCACCGAGCCTCCGCCTACTTGAGCAGCCGCGACAGGCGGCGGTCCTTGAGGACGCGCCCGCCGGTCTGCTCCTTCGGGCAGTAGGTCGTGGTGTGCTCGGCGAAGTGGACGGCTGCAAGCGTCGTTCCGCAGCGCGGGCATTCCTCCCCCTCGCGGCGGTGGACCTTCAGGGGCATCGGCATCTTGTCGGGCACGGCCTCGCCGATCACCTCCTCGTAGTGCTCGATCGCATCGCCCAGGACGTGCAGCGCGCCGTGGATAGCCTCGACCTCCTCCGGCGCGAGGTCCGAGCCCTTCCGGAAGGGCCCGAGGCGGGCCTCCCAG
>JAWVFM010000219.1:0-4070 GCA_033856015.1 Solirubrobacterales bacterium | reverse complement strand
GCCGAAGGCCCCGTACGCTCGCATCCCGCCCTCCGGAGCCGGCTCGAAGGGGCCGAGGGGAGCGTCTGCAGCCGCCCGGGCGCCGGGCTCGGACAGGCCGTTCGGAGAGCGCGCAAGACGGGCGCCGGGCGGCGATCCGCGGCCCGGGCGCCGCAGAAACCCGAAGCGGCTGGCTCGCTGGACCGGGGCGGGCAGGGAGGCGTTGGAGCCGAGGCCCGCCGGCACCCAGCCGCTGGCTTCGGCGCGCGACTTGCAGAGCGTGCAGACGCCGCGGACCTCACCGCCCGGCGAGACGTAGTCCCAGGAGCGCTCGCCGACCAGCAGCGTGCGCTCGCAGACCGCGCAGCTCTCGAACTCGGAAGGCTCGTGCTGAGGCACGTTCGCAAGGTAGCGAACCGCCCGGTGGGCTAATCCACTTCCTCTTTGCGCGCGGCTGCGATGACCTTCTGGGCAACGTGGGCCGGAATCTCCTCGTGGCGGAGGAACTCCATCGTGTAATCGCCACGCCCACCGGTGATCGCGCGCAGGTCCGGCGCGTAGTCCAGAACCTCCGCCATCGGTACCTCCGCCTTGATCTCGGTCATCGAGCCCTTCGGCTCCATGCCCAGCGGCCGGCCGCGACGGGAGTTGAGATCCCCGATCACGTCGCCGACGGAGTCCTCGGGCACGGCGATGCTCACCTCCATGATCGGTTCCAGGAGGTAGGGGTCGGCCTCGGCAGCGGCCTGCTTGAAGGCCATCGAGCCGGCGATCTTGAAGGCCATCTCCGAGGAGTCCACCGTGTGGTACTGGCCGTCGTAGAGCCGCACGTGCACGTCCTTCACCGGGTACCCGGCAAGCACACCGGCGGTGAGCGTCTCCTCGATGCCCTTCTGGACCGCGGGGATGAACCCGCCGGGGATCACGCCGCCCTTGATGGCGTTCTCGAACTCGAAGCCGCTGCCGGGCTCGCCGGGCAGGAGCTCGATGTGGCAGTCCCCGAACTGCCCCCGTCCGCCGGTCTGCTTCTTGTAGCGACCATGGCCCTTCGCCGGCTTCCGGATCGTCTCCAGGTACGGCACACGGGGCGGCTTCAGCTCGATCTCGGCCCCGAACCTCCGTTTCATGCGATCGACGATCACCTCGACGTGGATCTGCGTCAGGCCGGCGATGATCTGCTCGCCCGTCTCGCTGTCGCGGTGGACGTCGAGCGTGGGGTCCTCCTCGGTCAGGCGCCGAATCGCGCTCGCCGCCTTCTCCTCGTCGCCCTTCGACTTCGGCTCGTACGCGAACGCCATCACCGGCGCGGGAAGCTCGACCGGCGGGAAGCGAACGCCGCCGTCCCGGGATGCGAGGACGTCACCGGCTCGGGTCTCGCGAAGCTTGGCGACGGCGCCGATATCGCCCGGGCCGAGCTCGTCGACCGGATTCATCTCCTTGCCGAGTGGCGCCGCGAGCTGCCCGATCCGCTCCTTCTCCGAGCGCGTCGTGTTGAGAACGTGCGAATCGGAGCTCAGGACGCCGCGCGCGACCCTGAGCAGGTTGATCCTCCCCGTGTAGGGGTCCGCCGTGGTCTTGAAGACGTAGGCGAGGAGCTCGCCGTCCGGGTCCTTCAGCACCTCCACCGGCTCGCCCTCGGAGTCGAGTGCCTTGCCAGGGCCGCGCATCGCCGGCGAGGGCACGTCCTCCACCAGCGCCTCGAGCAGCCGGTTCGTCGCCAGGTTCTTGGTGGCCACTCCGCAGGTGACCGGGAAGAGGTGGCCCTCGGTGACTCCCTTCTTGAGCACCGTGACGATCTCCTCGTGCGAGATCTCCTCCCCCTCCAGGTAGCGCTCCAAGAGCTCGTCGGAGTTCTCCGCGACCTCGTCCATCAGCTTCTCGCGGTACTCCTCGGCGCGCGCCTGGAGCTCGTCCGGGATCGGGATCTCGGATGAGCTGCCCCGCGCCTCGCCCGCGTACTCGAAGGCCTTCATGTCGATCAGGTCGATGACCCCGTTGGTCGAGTGCTCGGACCCGATCGGGATCTCCGTGGCGACGACGTGCGGCCCGAAGGCGCTCTTCAGGGAGTCGAGGGTCCGAAAGAAGTCCGCGCGCTCGCGGTCGAGCATGTTCACGAAGACGAGGCGCGGCAGACCCTCCTCGGCGGCGCGGTTCCAGAGGCGTTCCGTGCCAACCTCCACCCCGCTCACGGCATTCACCACGACGACGGCGGCGTCGACCACCCGCAGGGCGCCGAGGGTGTCGGCGATGAAGCTCGGGTCGCCCGGCGTGTCGATGAGGTTGATCTTGCGCCCGCCGTACTCGAACGACGCAATGGACGCCCCGATCGACATCCCGCGCTCGTGCTCGTCCGGCTCGAAGTCGGCGACGGTCGAGCCCTCGTCCACGCTGCCGAGCCGGTTCAGGGCGCCGGCCTCGAACAGAATCGCCTCGCACAGGCTCGTCTTGCCTGAGCCGCGGTGCCCGATGAGGGCGACGTTCCGAATTCGGTCAGGCGGCTTCGCCGGCATCGACCCGGACCTTATTACGACGGCGGGTCGCGCGATGGGTCGTCGGGGCTACCGCGGAAAGCGCGAGCGCAGGGCCAGAACGGCCTTGGTGTGGAGCTGGGAGACCCTGGACTCTGTGACGCCGAGCACCTCGCCGATCTCGCGCAGTGTCAGGTTCTCGTAGTAGTAGAGGGCGATGACCAGCCGCTCGCGCTCGGGCAGCGATTCGATCGCGTCCGCGAGCCGGTCCTTCAGCTCACTGGTCTGTGCCTCGGCCTCCGGGTCGGCGGCAGCCGGGTCGCGGATGGTGTCGAGGACCGAGATCTGCCCGCCGCCGCCGTCCGGGTCCGCGAAGGTCCAGAGGTCGTCGAGCGCGAGGATCGAGGAGTTCGCGATCTCCAGAAGGGCATCCCGAAAGGCCTCGACGTCCATCTCGAGCTTCGCCGCCATCTCCTCGTCGTCCGGCTGGCGCCCAAGCTCCGCCTCGAGCGCGGCGTTGGCCTTCTCGATGTCGCGGGCGCGCGAGCGTACGGAGCGCGGGACCCAGTCCAGGGAGCGAAGCTCGTCGATGATGGCGCCCTTGACGCGGGCGACGGCGAACGTCTCGAACTTGATCTCGCGCTCGAGGTCGAACCGCTCGATCGCGCCGATCAGGCCGAGGAGGCCGTACGACATGAGATCGGCCTCCTCGACGTGCGCCGGCAGGCTCGAGGCCATCCGGCCCGCGATGAACTTGACGAGGGGCGAGTAGGCGACGACCAGGCGCTCACGGGCGCGCTCGTCGCCGTCGGACTTGTAGCGGCGCCAGAGATCACGCAACTCGACGGCTTTGACGTTCGTTTCCATACTCACAATCCCTGGCTGTACAAAGGTACCGGTGTGGCGTTCATGCGCGCGGATGGGCTCGTGCGTACTCACGGCGCAGGCGCCCGGGCTCGACCCTGGTGTAAATCTGCGTGGTCGACACGCTTGCATGGCCGAGGAGCTCCTGAATGGAGCGCAGGTCGGCCCCGCCCTCGAGCATGTGCGTGGCAAACGAGTGCCGGAGCACGTGCGGCGAGACGCCGCCGGCGATCGCGGCCTCTCTCACCCAGCGCTCGAGGCGCCGGCGCACATCGGATGTGTGGAGGCGCCGCCCGCGACGCGAGAGAAAGAGCGCGGTCTCCTCGGGGCGCTCGGCGAGCGTGTGGCGCGCGCTCTCGAGGTAGCGCCGCAGGGCCGCCTGAGCCGGCTCGCCGATCGGCACGACCCGCTCCTTTTGGCCCTTGCCCCGAACCCGCAGCGTTTCGGACTCGAAGCTCACGCCGTCGAGCTCGAGCCCGCAGACCTCGTCGGCGCGAAGCCCGCAGGCGTAGGCGAGCTCGAGCATTGCCCGGTCGCGGACCGCAAGGGGGTCGGAGGCGGGTATGCGGTCGAGCAGCCGTGCGGCGTCGTCGGGCGAGAGCACGCGCGGCAGGCGCGAGGCCCGCTTCGGGCTGGGGAGGAGCTCTGCCGCGTTCTGCGCGGCCTCTCCCGTCTTCACGAGATGCTCGCCGAAGGCCCGAATGGCGGCCAGCTTGCGGGCCACGCTCGAGCGGGCAAGGCCGCGCTCGGACAACGCCG
>JAWVFM010000218.1:0-13130 GCA_033856015.1 Solirubrobacterales bacterium | reverse complement strand
GGGCTCCGTCTGGAGCCTGGACGTCAACAGTGGCAAGCGGTTGGCCGAGGGCACGGTCGGAGCCAACCCGAAGGGCGTGGCCTACGCGGACGGCAAGCTCTTCGTCTCCAACACGGACAGCGGTACCGTGTCGGTCCTCGATTCCGGCACGCTCAAGTCCGCCGGCAAGGACATCGTTCTCGGTGCCAATTCCCAGCCGCGCGGAATCGGCTTTGGATACGGCTCGGTCTGGGTCGCCGAGGGCACCGGCGGCAAGGTCGCCCAGATCAACCCGACCACGCGCGACGTCCAGCTGGTGGCGCAGAAGCACGTCGACGAGGCCGATGGCCTCGCGGTCGGACCCGGCGGCGTGTGGACCGCCAACGGCTTCGGACAGACCGTGGCCCGGATCAACCCGACGCCGACCGGCAAGAAGTAGCTCCGAGAGTTCGCGGCCGGCCGTTAGAGGTCGCGCTGGGTGACGATGCCGGTGCCGAGCGCGCGCTCGACGACGGCGACGCGCTTGCGGTTCTGCGGCAGCTCCTCCACCGAGAACTTCTCGAAGAGCGCGCGCATGTGGGTCTTGACCGCGTCGACGGAGAGGTGGAGGGCGGAAGCGATCTCCTGGTTCGTGGCCGGAGTCGCGAAGGCAGGGGCGTCCTTGAAGGGGCGGCAGAGCTCGACGAGGACCCGCTTCTGAGCGGGGGATACCCCCGCGGCGGCGCCCATGTCGCCGGCCACCACCGTCGAGGCGTCGGTGGTCGCGACGGGCGCGCGGTAGAGGATCGGCGAGCGGCCGAACCGCAGGACGTCTCCGTCGCGAAGCATGCGCCTGCCGCCCACCCGCTCCTCGTTGACGAACGAGCCGTTCGTGGAGAGCCCGTCGTCCAGGAGCGTGCACTCGGCGCCGACCACCTCGATCTGGGCATGGAGTTTCGAGACCTGCTCGTCGTGCCCGAGCTCGATGTCGGCGGAGGGGCTGCGGCCCACCCACAGCGCTGAGACGCCCTCCTCGATCGCGAGGATCTGCTGCTCGTCGGAGCCGTCGCGGTAGACCAGGAACGGACGGCCGAGGCGCTCGGCCTCGATCTGCGCCTTCAGCTCCGGGGCGCTCGCCGGTCGGCGGGGAGGGGCCGGCTCGCTCATCTACTTCGGCGGCATCCGCAGGGCGCCGTCGAGGCGGATCGTCTCGCCGTTCAGCATCGGGTTGCGCACGATCGACTCGACGAGCTCCGCGTACTCCGCGGGCCGGCCGAGCCGCGACGGGAACGGGATCCCCGCCCCGAGCGCCTGCCGCGCCTCCTCGGGAAGCGCCGCGAGAAGCGGGGTGTCGAAGAGGCCCGGGGCGATGGTCATCACGCGGATGCCGCGCCCTGCCATGTCGCGGGCCGCGGGCAGAGTGAGGCCGACGATGCCGCCCTTCGAGGCGGCGTAGGCAACCTGCCCGATCTGCCCGTCGTAGGCGGCGATCGAGGCGGTGTTGACGCAGACGCCCCGCTCGCCCGCGGCGTCGGCCTCGTTCCCGGACATCGCCGCCGCCGCGAGACGCAGGACGTTGAAGGTGCCGATCAGGTTCACCTTTATGACGTTGTGGAAGACCTCGAGGTCGTGCGGGCCCTGCCTCGACGCGGTTCGCTGCGCCCAGCCGATCCCTGCGCAGCACACGGAGATCCGGAGGCCCCCGTCTGCCTCGGCGGCTGCGTCGACGGCGGCCTGGACGTCCTCCGCCTCCATGACGTTGGCGGGGATGAAGCGGGCGCGCTCGCCGAGCTCGGCGGCCAGGGCGGCACCCTTCTCAGCGTTCAGGTCGGAGATCACGACGCTTGCCCCGGCTCCGTGCAGGCGGCGGACGGTTGCCTCGCCGAGGCCGGATGCTCCCCCGCTGACGAGGGCTCCTTTGCCCTGGACGTCCATCGGCGCGGAGCTTATTGAAGCCCGACGTGGGCCCCGGGCCGCGCTGGGTAGCCTTAGGGCATCGCCGTCTCGACGACGCCAACGACGAAGCAGACGATCGCCGACCGGCTCGCCGAGGCTCGGCACCGCACGCTGCTCCTGATCGAGCCGCTCACCGACCAGCAGCTCAACCGGGTCTACTCGCCGATCCTCAGCCCGCTGGCCTGGGACCTCGGTCACATCGCGAACTTCGAGGAACTCTGGCTCGTCCAGCACGCCGGCGGCCTCGAGCCCCTGCGCGGCGAGCTCGGTCGTTTCTACGACGCGATCGAGAACCCGAGGGCAACACGCAACGACCTGCCAATCCTGCGCGGCGCCGAGCTCCGCTCGTATATGGAGGAGGTCCGCTCACGCTCGCTGGAGGTCCTCGACGCGATCGACCTCGAGGGAGCCGAGGACGAGATCGTCCGCGACGGCTTCGTCTACGAGATGCTGATCGCTCACGAGCACCAGCATGCGGAGACGATGCTCCAGCTGCTCCAGATGGTCGAGCGCTACGAGCCCGCCGAGATCGACCCCGGGCCCGCGGCGGAGCCGGTCGCCGACGGCCCCGAGATGGTGCGCGTCGAGGGCGGGGCCACGCTGATCGGTGCTGCTCCCGACGGGTTCGCCTATGACAACGAGCGCCCCCGGCATGAGGCCGAGACGGTTCCGTTCCGGATCGACCGCACGCCGGTGACGAACGGGGCGTTCGCCCAGTTCGCCGCAGAGACCGGCGCCGAGCTGCCCCTGTACTGGGAGCCCGACGGCGCGGGCGGGTTCGTACGCACCGCAATGGGGCGGACAACGGAGGTGGACCCGGCCCTGCCGGTGATCCACGTCGACCACGCCCAGGCGACAGCCTTCGCCACCTGGGCGGGCAAGCGCCTGCCGACCGAGATCGAGTGGGAGGCGGCGGCCGCCGGGGCCGAGCGCGAGCGAGCGAACCTCGACCACCTGGCCTTCGGCTGCGCGCCGGCCGGGGCGTACGCCGACGCCGCGGCGGACTGCGGCGCTGTGCAGATGCTCGGCGACGTCTGGGAGTGGACCGCTTCGGACTTCATCGCGTACCCGGGCTTCGAGGCGTTCCCCTACCCGGAGTACTCCGAGGTGTTCTTCGGCTCGGAGTACAGGGTGCTCCGTGGCGGGTCGTGGGCGACTCGCCGTGACGTCATCCGCACCAGCTTTCGCAACTGGGACCTGCCCGAGCGCCGCCAGATCTTTTCCGGAATCCGCTGCGCCGCCGACGCATCGTGAAACGAACCGAAGCCAGCCGAGACGCGTAGGACCAAGAGTGCAGAGCGCAACCGCGAGTGACATCACGATCGACGTCCACCTGCCGCCGGGAGGCCCGCTCTCCGGGATGGCGGCGGACGTCCGCGCCGGGCTCACGAAGCCGTTCAAGGAGCTCTCGCCGCGCTACTTCTACGACGAGCGGGGCTCCGAGCTCTTCGAGCAGATCACCTCGCTTCCCGAGTATTACCCGACTCGCGCGGAGCGGGCGATCCTGGAGTCCAGCGCGGGCGAAATCTGTGCCGCCGCGGGCGCTCCGGCGACGCTGATCGAGCTGGGGTCGGGGTCGGCCGCGAAGACGCGCGTGCTTCTCGACGCGCTCGCCGACGCCGGCTGCCTTCGCGCCTACGCGCCGGTCGACATCTCCGAGCAGATCACCCGCGACACCGCCGATGCGATCGCAAGCGCGTACGGGATCACCGTTCACGGCCTGGTCTGCGACTTCGAGCGCGACCTGGAACGGATCCCCCTTGCCGGGCCGCGCACGATCGCGCTCCTCGGCGGCACCATCGGCAACTTCGAGCCGCAGCAGCGAGCTAGCTTCCTCGCCCGCGTCGCCAACCTCCTGGGGCCGGAGGATCACTTCCTGCTCGGAACTGACCTGGTCAAGGACCGAACCACGCTCGAGGCGGCCTACAACGACTCAGCCGGCGTGACGGCCGAGTTCAACAAGAACGTCCTCGCCGTGCTCAACCGCGAGCTCGGCGCCGACTTCGACCTCGCGGCCTTCGAGCACACCGCCTTCTGGGACGCGGACAACCTCTGGGTCGACATCCGCCTGCGCTCGAAGCGCCGCCAGGTGGTCCACTTCGCCGCGCTCGACATGACGGTCCACTTCAACCACGGCGAGGAGATGCGGACGGAGATCTCCACGAAGTACGCCCGCGAGGGCCTCGAGGGGATCTACCGCGAGGCCGGCCTCGAGCTCGTCGACTGGTGGACGGACCCGGACGGCCTCTTCGGCCTCAGCCTGGCCCGCCGCGTCTGACCCGTCACACGCTGCGCAGGAACTGGCCGTGGAATCCGAAGGGGATGGCGTGCGGCACGCGGGCCCGGGCGAGCTCGCCGAGGTCGCGGGCGTCGAGCACCAGCAGGAACGAGGTTCCGGACCGCGAGTCGAGGACAACCGACAGCAGCGCCCCGTCGTCCTCTTCTGAGGCGCCCGGCCTCGCCACGAAGACGGGCTCGCCCGGATAGCAGCCCGCCTCGGCCCATTCTGAAAACTCGCCCTCGACGACGTCCCCCTTCTGGATGCTTGCGAGGAAGGTCGCTCCTTCCCCGTCGGGCCCCGTGCCCGAGCCGTAGACGTAGCGGTAGGGGCGGGCGTTGTTGCGGCGGTAGTTGATCCTCGGGAGCTCGAACCCCGGCGCGATCGTCTCGCCGCGAACCTCGCCGCCGCCGAGCGGCACTCGGTAGCGGCGGAGCTCGAAGCTCGGGAACTCGCCGCCCGAGCGCAGCCGGTCGAGGTAGAGCGCGCGGATGATCTCGTCGTCCTCGTAGGCGACCAGGTCGACAACCAGTTCGCCTCCGTCCTCGAAGGCGTTCACGTGGTGGAAGCAGAAGAACGGCTCCGCCTGCGAGCGGCTGACCAGCTCGCCAGTGTGGCGATCCCAGACGATCACGTCCGTGCCGCGCTCCGGCTCCCACTTGAAGTTCGCGATGAACGGGCGGCCGCTCAGGGGGATCTGCGGTGGGTTGACCACGAGCGGGCACGCGGTCAGGACGGCGTAGCGCTCGGTGATGCCGAAGGAGTGCATGTAGGCCGGGCGCGAGACGCCGAGCTTGGCGATCTCGCGCTGCGCCGTGGTGTCGCCACGCGCGTAGAGGCGGTAGGACGTCCGGGGGCCGAACTTCGTCGCGTAGAAGAGCCCCTCGCCGGTCTCCGGGTCGAGGTGAGGATGCGCCGTGGTGTGCTGGCCCGGTGCGGGGGAGGCGACGCCCGCGGCCGCGAGCGTCTCCGGATCGAAGATCACCGGCAGCGGCGTCTCCGTCAGCGCCACGACCTGGTCGCCGAGCCGGGTGAGGTTGACGTTCGCGTTGTCGGAGATCTTCGGGCTGAAGATCGACTGCACACGCTGGAAGATCGAGCGGCATGGGTCTGTGGCGAACTCCGAGTAGGAGATCTCGCCCGTCTCCTCGGCCGCACGGTAGGCGCGGCTCTCGAGGAAGCGGTTGCGGTAGGAGACCTCGCCGTCGGCGAACGCGAAGCGGTGGAGCATCGCGAGCCCGTCGAACCAGTGGTTCACGGAACGCTCGCCCACCTCGAACTTCGCCGGCCCCGTGCGCAGCAACGAGCCCTGCAGCCATGACGGCAGGGCACCGTCGAGCTCGAGTGAGTCCCGGGAGATCTCGCTCTGGAGGCTCCGAAAGCCGAGCTCCGTGTCAACCGGGCCCGTTGCCGCCGCTGTGGTCATCGTCTGGTTCATCATCTCGCTCCTCTAGACTTCGTCCTAAGTGAACGGATCGGAGCATACCATCTGTATTGGACTATTGCGTGACGCTGGTCACGGAGGCAGGCAATGACGGCTGAGGACGTCCGGCTGACGCCAACGTCGTACATCGTGCTCGGCTTCGTCGACCTCGCCGATAACGCGACTCCGTACGACCTGAAGGCGATGGTCGCGGCCAGCATCGGGAATTTCTGGTCGGTGCCGCACGCCCAGCTCTACACGGAGACCGCGCGTCTCGCGGCCGCCGGCCTCCTCGACGAGGAGCGTGAAGAGGCGGGGCGGCGGCGCAAGCTCTACTCCCTCACTCCGGCAGGCCGCCGGGCGCTGGCGGCGTGGCGCGCTGAGCCGACCGGCGAGCTCATGGAGCTTCGCGACCTCGGCCTCCTGAAGCTGTTCTTCGGCGCGGACCCGAAGGCCATCGCCACGGCGCAGCTCGAAGCCCATCGCGCGAAGCTGGCCGAGTACGAGGCGCTGCGCGCGGGGGCGGGCGAGCCGATGCCCAGCGGACCGAGCCTGGCGCTCGACGCCGGCCTCGAGCACGAACGGGTCTACGTGGAGTTCTGGGCGCGACTGGCCAAACGCGACAGCTGACTGCCTAGTTCTGGGGCGCGAGGCCCTCGATCAGCTCGCCCAGCTTGTCGGGCGTGGTGATCGGGAGCAGCACCGGCAGCGTGATCCCGCCGGCGACGAACTCTTCCAGGCGGGCGCGCATCTCCTCGGGAGATCCGAGGATGAAGGTCTCCTCGATCAGGTCCCACGGCGCGGCCGCCATCGCGGCCTCGCGGTCCTTGGCCGCCCACGCGGTGCACATCGCGTCGATGCGCTCCCCGTAGCCCAGCCAGCGGAAGAAGTTCGCGTAGACCGGGACGGTCACGTACGAGGCGAACATGAACCGCGCCAGCGGCTCCGCCTGCTCGCGCGGGCCCGGGATGCAGAAGAACCGACAGAGGAGCTCGAAGCCCTCCGGGGCGCCGTCGAGCTCGGCAATCACCCTCGGGAGCCCGGAGATCGGCAGGTAGTTCGTGAACGCGCCCTGGGCGCGTTCGACTGCGAGGCGCAGCATCTTGCCGCGCAGCGCCGCGAGGATGATCGGCAGCGGGCTCGAGGGCTTCTGCTCGAGCTTGAACCCGCTGACGGTCCGCTCGCCGGCGAGCGCCGGCTGCAGGAAGTCCAGCGTCTCGGCCACCTTCGTAAGCGGGCGCTCGAACGGGATCCCGTTCCAACCTTCGACGATGCGGTCAGAGGAGGCGCCGATTCCCAGCGCGAAGCGATCCCCGCTGGCGTCGGCGAGCGCTGCGGCCTGCTGTGCGAGCAGCGCCGGCCCCCGCGTGAAGACACCGACGACCCCGGTTCCCAGCCGGATCCGCTCGGTCCAGGCTGCGGCGAGCGCCAGCGGCGTGAAGCCGTCCGGTCCGTTGGTCTCGCCGCTCCAGAGGTCCGTGTAACCGGTCGCCTCGGCGCGTTCGACGTGCTCGCGAAGCGCGCCCAGGGGCACGCCCGGGAGCGGAAGGGTCAATCCCCATCGCGAGGCGCTCATGCCCGCGCGACGTTATCCGAACTCGGATAAGCTCGCCCGCGATGGACTTCTCGCGGCTGAACCCGCGCCGTGTCGCGGCCGGCGCAATCGCCTCGGGCCTTCTCGTCATCAGCCTCGTCTTCATGCCCTGGTACTCGCTCGCGGGCGGCAATGCCAACGTCGCCCGAGCTCAGGGGCAGGCGGACGCGTTCATCTGCGGGACAGGCGACTTCAAGTGCACCGGCTTCGAGACGTTTCCCCTCATGCGCTGGGCGCTCATCCTCGCGGCGGTCGCGCCGCTCATCCTGGCCTACATCCTGGTGCGGGGCCACAGGCTGAGCTACCCGCCCGGCGAGATGACCATGGTCGCCGGCCTCGCCGCCTTCGTGCTCATCGCCTACAACGGCCTGGTCGACAAGCCGGGCTCGGGGATCGCCGAAGCCGGGCAGTCGCTGGAGTACGGCTACTTCGTCGCCCTGTTCGCGGCTCTCGCGGTCGGCATCACCGGGTTCTCGCGCTCCCAGGAGGGGCAGCGACGAACCCGAAAAGCCCCCGGCACCGTCTAGCCGAACGCTCTTCCTCATGGGAGTGATCTCGCACGACCTGCGCTCGAGCACCAAGCCCGACCGCAACCTGGCCCTGGAGCTCGTTCGGGTCACCGAGGCCGCAGCGCTCGCGGCGGCCCGCTGGGTCGGACGGGGCGAGAAGGAGTCGGCCGACGGCGCCGCCGTGGACGCCATGCGCCTGATGCTCGACACGGTGCCGATGGACGGCATCGTCGTCATCGGCGAGGGTGAGAAGGACGAGGCGCCCATGCTCTTCAACGGCGAGCGGATCGGCGACGGCAGCCCGCCTGAGGTCGACGTCGCGGTCGACCCGCTGGAGGGCACGCGGCTCTGCGCGCGAGGGATGCCCTCGGCGCTCGCCGTGATCGCGCTTGCCGAGCGGGGCACGATGTTCGACCCGGGGCCGTGCGTCTACATGGAGAAGCTCGCGGGCGGCGCCGACATCGCCGACCTGCTCTCGCTGGACGTGCCGATCGGCGAGGTCATCGGCCGTGTGGCCGAGCGCCGCAACAAGGCGCCGGGCGACGTGACCCTCATCGTTCTGGACCGACCGCGCCACGAGGAGGGTGTCGCCGCCATCCGCGAGGCCGGTGGACGGATTCGCTTCATCACCGACGGCGACGTCTCCGCCGCTCTCTTCGCCGTCTCCGAGGGAACCGGCGTCGACCTGCTGTGGGGCATCGGCGGCACGCCCGAGGGCGTGCTCTCCGCCGCCGCGATCAAGTGCCTCGGAGGGCAGCTGATCGGACGGCTGTGGCCGCGCGACGACTCCGAGCGCCAGGCGGCGATCGCCGCCGGGTACGACCTCGACGAGGTCCTGGACGTCGACCGCCTGATCTCGGGCCAGGACGTCTTCTTCGCTGCCACCGGGGTGACCGACGGCGAGCTTCTTCAGGGCGTGCGCTATCCAGGAGGCGGCAAGGCGTCGACGGAGTCGCTCGTGATGCGCTCACGCTCCGGGACCGTGCGCACGGTCTCGGCCCGCCACGACCAGGCGAAGCTTCGCGAGGTCACCGGCGGACGCTACGACTGATCGGCCGTCGCCACGACCGGCGGCTGCTCGCTGACCTCGGTCACCTCGCCGGTGTCGTGCAGCTCGAAGCGCAGCGCGTTGATCACGCCCCCCGACATCAGCGAGAGGCTCACGATGTAGAACCAGACGAGGGCGATGAGGATGAAGCCCACCGTCCCGCCGATCTCGCCCACGCTCGAGACCTGCGTCAGGTAGAAGGGGTAGACGGCGTTGGCGACGCCGGTCGTGAGCGTGACGAAGAGCGCGCCGGGCCACACGGCCACCCACGGGACGTGGCCCTTCGGCACGAAGTAGTAGATGGCGCAGCAGACCCCGAACACCAGGAGCAGCGCCGCCCCGAGCAGCAGAAGCTTGATGATTCCCTGGGAGTCGGAGAGGCCGAACGGCAGGTTCTGGGCGCCTGTCGTGAGCGCGGCCTCCATGGTCGGGATGACCACGCTGCCCGCCAGGAACAGCGTGACGACGAGCAGCATCACCAGGGCGAACCGCTTCTGTTCGAGCCAGCCACGGCACTCGACGTGATAGATCCGGCAGAACGCGGTGTCCATCGCGCCCCAGAACGACGTGCCGATCCAGAGCGCGCCGAGCGCTGCCGCCACGCCGATCGTGGTCGAGTTCGAGCGGACGTGGTTGGTGGTGTCCTTCAGCGTTCCCGCGTCCACCGCGGGAAAGAGGCGCTTCAGGTCGTGGATGACGCTGATCTCGACGCTGTGGCTCTGGAGGATCTGGCCGAAGATGAAGAGGACGAGCAGCGCGAACGGGAAGAGCGCCAAGACGAGGTTGTACGCGACCATGCCCGAGAGCCCGGTGATGTTCTCGCGATAGGCCCGGTTCCAGAAGAGTCTGAGCCAGGCGCGGAAGCGGTCACGGCGCCGCACGCGCGGCGCCGCTTCGCTGCGTGCGACCGGCGGCGCGAGCGAGCTCACCGGCCCGTGGTCGGCGGCGCTGCCCGGCTCATCCTCGGTCCGCGGCCTTGCGGGCGGCCTCAAAGGCGCGGCCGAGAAGCCGGACGCCGAGGGTCGCCGCCTCAGCCGTGACCGCGATGCCGGCCCAGGCGAGATCCTCGATGCCGCTCGGCGCTCCTTCGGGTGCCGGTTCGCTCGGCGCCGTCGTTGGCCTGCCTCTTGCGCCTGGCTCGCGCCTCGGCAGCGCCGTAGGCGGGGGCTTGGACGCCCTGGGCGGCGTGGGCGCGGCGCTCTGGGCCGCCGCCGCGGCTCGCACCGCGGCCGGCTTCTGGGCCTTCGCCTTGGGTTGGGGCTTGGAGCCGGCGGCCGGGGAGCGACGGGGGCTGCGCGTGCCCGGCCGCTTGCGCGGCAGCTGCGAGAACAGGCCGGACTCGACCGGCGGCTGCTTCGTCTCGGGCTTCTCGTCTGGCTCGCTCATGTGCGTATTGCACCCGCTTTGGCGGACGCCGGGAAGATCGCTACGCTAGACCGTAACCTGCGCGCGCCGGTGGTGTTGTTGAGGCGGGCCTCTTGTTCCGCGACGGTCGGCACGCATGCCGAATTCGTGCAACGAGCAGGGGTCTCTGGGCGGTCAGAGACAGCCCTTGACTTCAGAAAATATAGCGAGTACCATGTGGACAAAGGTTTGGGGTTCTGTAGGAGCCGCGTAACCTCGCGCCAGTAGATCGAATCCGAGCGAAGCGGGTATCACGTTCTAAGACGACGTGGCAGCCCGCCGCCGGGACCGTGGCGGCAAGAGCTGCTAGAGCGCACAGCGCACACCTCCTACAGGTACGGCGGGAGCCACCTCGAATACGAGGTACCAGGCCAAACACGGAATTTGACACGGAATTTGACGAAAGCGAGCGCATGCTAATCGCGGAACTTCAGGATCTCGACGAGGTAAAGGGCCTCGTCACCAAGGGCCAGACCGAAGGCGTCGTCGCCTTCGGCGACGTCGCCACGGCGCTTTCCGAGGTGGACGTCGACGAGTCCGACATCGAGGAGCTCTACGGCTACCTCGAGAGCCAGGGCATCGAGCTCGTCGATGACGTCGACCCGGCGCAGGCCGGCGCGCAGGCGCCCGAGCCGTCCGACGGCAAGCGCGGCAAGCGTCGCAAGGCGACCGCTCTGGACCTGAAGCCGGACATGACCACGGACTCCCTGCAGCTGTTCCTCAAGGACATCGGCAAGGTCCGCCTGCTCACCGCGCAGGAGGAGGTCGACCTGGCGAAGCGCATCGAGCGCGGCGACCTGGACGCGAAGCAGAAGATGGTCGAGTCCAACCTGAGGCTCGTTGTCTCGATCGCGAAGAACTACCGGAACCAGGGGCTGCCGTTCCTCGACCTGATTCAGGAGGGCACCCTTGGGCTGGTCCGTGCCGCTGAGAAGTTCGACTACCGCAAGGGCTTCAAGTTCTCGACCTACGCGACCTGGTGGATCCGGCAGGCAATCGCTAGGGCACTCGCCGACAAGGCCCGGACGATCCGGATCCCCGTGCACGTCGTCGAGAAGCTCAACAAGATCGGTCGTGCAGAGCGCAAGCTCGTGACCGAGCTCGGTCGTGAGCCGACGCCTGACGAGATCGCGGAGGTCACCGGAATCGATCCGGAGGAGGTCGACCAGATCAAGCGCTCTGCGCAGGCTCCGGTCTCCCTCGAGAAGCCGGTCGGCGACGAGGAGGAGTCGGAGTTCGGGCAGTTCATCGCCGACGAGAAGGCGGAGTCGCCGTTCGAGCGCGCTGCCGACCTCCTCACCAAGGAGGCTCTGCGCGAGGCGCTCGAGAACCTCTCCTACCGCGAGCGCCGCGTGCTCGAGCTGCGCTACGGCCTGGGCGGCGAGCACCCGCGGACGCTGGACGAGGTCGGGCGGACCTTCAACGTCACGCGAGAGCGGATCCGGCAGATCGAGAACCAGTCGCTCAAGAAGCTCCAGTCACTGGCCGAGGCGCAAAAGCTTCGCGAAGTCGCGTAGCGGCTTGCCGCTCGCCGGGCCGGCGGCCTGGCCGCGGCGCGACGTGACGCCCCACAGCCTTTAAGAAGAAGAAGAAGACGATCGGAGGAATCATCAGCACCGCAACCGCAACGAAAACCAGCGAGACGCAGCAATGGACCTGTGCCCGCTGTGAGATGACCAGCACCTGGACCAACGGCCTCGAGACCGGCAGCGCGCCGCCCAACTGGGCACGCGTGGGCGGCCTTCACTACTGCCTGGTCTGCCGCCGCGAGCGCGCCGTAGAGAGCGCCCTGGAAGTGGCCGGCGACATCGGCATCGAGGCGCGAGCCAAGGTTCGCTCCGCAGCCGTGGTCGAGTTCGAGATCACGCGTAACCCGCAGCGCACGGAGGGCGAGATCGCCAAGGCCGCGCGCACGTCGATCGGCGCAGTTCGCAAGGCCCGCAAGCAGATGGGCCTGCGCCCGGTCACCGGCTGAGCCGGTACCGGGCCAGATCTAGGCGTCCGAGCGTCGTACGAAGCGCTCGGTGAAGCCGATGGCCTCGAAGCCGATTCTCCGGTAGAGGTCAGGAACCGTGTCGTCGGCGTCGGCGACGATGAAGGTCACATCGTTGCCGGCGTCACGCGACGCTATGGCGGCGGCGCTCACGACGGCGCGCGCGTAGCCGCGCTTGCGCTTCGACGGCGTCGTCGCCACGTCTTCGACCTGGCCGATCCCGCCGGCATCGAGCAGCCACGCCCGGGACGCAACCTCGCCTGCCTCGACGATCGCGAACCACCGGCCGCCGATGCTGCGAGCGAGGCGGCGGTCGAGCTCGGCCAGCTGGGCAACGAGCTCGTGGTTGCCCGGCGTGAACTCGAGCGTGGTCTCGGCGCGGCTCGCCTCCACCTCCTCACGGGCGACCTCCGAGACCTCGAGCGCCGGCGGGTCCGGGCGCCGGCACAGAGCCATGATCACGTGGCGCGTGCGATCGAAGCCGAGCCGCTGAAGGCCCGGACCGATGCGCGCCGCGTCCTGCTCCCGGGCGACGATCGAGACATGTGCCATGCCCGCCGCACCGGCGACCGCGCCCGCGGCCGCGGCGACCGCCTCGGCCTCGGCCTCGGCTCCGGGCCGCAGGCGCGTGTAGTTGGCATCCCAGACTCGCGGCAGCGACGGCGAGAGCACCGCCGTGCCGAACTCCCACTCGCTGACCCGCTCGGCGGCTCCCTCGTCGACGGTGGCCTGAAAGGCGAGGATCCGGTCGAGTTCGCCGTTCGCGCTCATCGGTCGAAACTTACGGTGCGTGCAGAGGCGGCGACTTCCTCAAGCCGAGCGATATCCCGCCGATAACCGTCCTGATGGCATTCAACATCGATCCTGCGCTCCGCTTCATGGTCGGCCAGGAAGGCTCCGACCTGCACCTGAAGGTTCCGGCTCAGCCCATGGCTCGAGTCCACGGCGACCTGCGCCCGATCGAGGG
>JAWVFM010000217.1:0-4903 GCA_033856015.1 Solirubrobacterales bacterium | reverse complement strand
GACCCGCGCCTGGTGGAGCTCCTGGGCCAGCTCAGATTCCGCACGAGCTACGGCCAGAACGTGCTCGACCACCTGGTCGAGTGCGCCGGGATCGCCGCGATCATCGCCGGCGAGCTCGGTGCGAACGTCGAGACCGCTCGCCGCGCGGCGCTGCTTCACGACATCGGCAAGGCGGTCACCCACGAGGTCGAGGGCACCCACGCCATCGTGGCCGGGCGGATCGCGCGCCGCCACGGCGAATCCGAGGCAGTCGCGCACGCGATTGAGGCGCACCACAACGAGGTCGAGCCGAAGACCGTCGAGGCCGTCGTCGTCCAGACGGCAGACGCCCTTTCCGGCGCCCGTCCGGGCGCCAGGGGCGACTCGCTCGAGGAGTACGTCACCCGGCTTCGCGAGCTCGAGGAGATCGCTGGACGCCACCCGGGCGTGGAGCGCGTGTTCGCCATGCGTGCCGGCCGCGAGGTGCGGGTTCTGGTCGATCCGGGCGAGGTCGACGACGAGAAGGCGGCGCTGATCTCGCACCAGATCGCGACAGCGATCGAGAAGGAGGTCGAGTACCCCGGGCGCATCAAGATCACCGTCATCCGCGAGAGCCGCGCGACCTCATACGCCAGCTAGAGCCGCCTGGCTTGATTCATCTAGGATCGCCCCCGCATGCACCAGACGCTCTTCTACGTCCTGGGCGTCACGCTCGTCGTGACGGCCCTTCTCGTCTCGGCGGTGGGCCTCAAGTTCGAGAGCTTCCCGCCCTCACGCGCCGTGATGCTCGGCGTCATCGGCGTCTTCGTGGCCCTGGTGGGCGGCACGACCACGTTCGCCGTGCTGAACGCCCAGGACGAGCAGAAGAAGACGGAGGCGGAGCGCGCCGCGAGCTCGACGGAGTCCACGTCGACGCCGGCGACCTCCACGGCCGGCTCAACGACGACGGGCAGCACGACCTCGAGCAGCTCCACCTCGAGCAACACCACCTCCAGCAGCTCGACGACGACCGCCGCAGGGCCGGGCGGGACCGTGAACATCTCGGCGGACCCGAGCGGCCAGCTCGCGTTCCAGGAGAAGACGGTCACGAGCAAGCCCGGCCCGGTGAAGATCGACTTCACCAACCAGACCCCGGTCGGCCATGACGTGAAGATCGCGAACTCGAAGGGTGACCTGCTGGGCGGCACCGACCTCGTCACCAGCGGAACCGGGACGGCCACGGTCGACCTCCCCAAGGGCACCTACACGTTCTACTGCGACGTTCCCGGACACGAGCAGGCGGGCATGAAGGGCACCCTCACCGTCAAGTAAGGGTCCTCCCAAAGCACTGCGGCCCGGCACCCCCATGCTGCGGGGATGCCGGGCCACCAGGGCGCAAAGACGACGAAGCCTTCAGCTACCCCTTCATCCTGGGATCTACGTAGAAGTTGTAGATCTGGAATTCGCTCGTACTTCCGCCTCCGACCAGATAGAAGCGGACGAGCTGCCAGCCGGGGCTATCGCTCGGCTGCACGTTGACCGAGGGCGAAAGCGCCCAGTCACCGTGGTCGCCGTGAACCCGACCGGTTTCCTTCGGCTGCGTCCAGGTCTGGGTGCCCTCATAGGCAACCCTGAAATGAACGCCGTCGCCGCCCGTGACGTTACGGACCTCTGTCCGTGCCGTCCGAAAGCCCGAATCGACACAGATCGTCGGGCTCACGGCCACCGATCCGCTCGGCAGGTCGAGGACCTGTCCGGTCGAACCGTCGTCGAGGGTGGTCGTTGTCACCTGGGCCCCGTTCCGGAGCCTCCAGCCATCGCCGGTGAATCCGTCGGTGGTGGTCTGGCCGGGGGCGAGCGAGTACCAGTTGAGATCGTTCGCCCAGCTGAACACCTGGCTCAGCTCGGGGTATATGCATGATGTCCTGTCGATCTCGGCCGGGCCGTCGTTGACGGGTGCCGGAGCGGCCATCGCGGGAGCTGCCGCGAGGCCGGCCGTCAGGAACATGAGAACTCCGAACGCCGCTACAAAGCGAGCGCGGAGGCTGAAAAGGTACTGCGTCATCTGTACGCACCTTCCTGGTGGTACTGGCAACCGAGCTATCTCACACTGCGTGAGACCCCTGGTTTTGCGTCCCCGGCTCGCGCCGGGTTTGCCCTTTTCAGTTCTTGGTTTGCAAAAGGGGGATTCGGCCGTTCGGAGGCACGCTTTAATGGCCATGCAGGCCCTCTGGACGCTTGTTCGAAACACCCGAACCGCGGGACTTGCTCCGATCGGCGCCGGGAGGCGTTAGGTAGGCGAGGCCAGCGCGCCTCCCTCGGTGTCTCGTACAGTCTCCGCAGCGCGAAGAGGAACCCGTATGTCAATGCGATACCACGTCACCACGTTCGGCTGCCAGATGAACGAGCACGACTCCGAGCGCATGCGCGGCATGCTCGAGTCGATCGGGTACGAGGAGGCGGCCCAGCGCGACGGTGCCGACCTGATCCTCTTCAACACCTGCTCGATCCGCGAGTCCGCGGACAGCCGGTTCATCGCCCACCTGGGCGAGGCCAAGCGCCTGAAGTCCGAGGATCCGAGCCGCGTCGTGGGCGTCGGCGGCTGCTGGGCGCAGTCCGTCAAGGACGAGGTATTCCAGCGCTTCCCGTTCGTCGACGTCGCCTTCGGCCCCGGGCAGATCCACCGCCTCGCCGAATTCCTGCAGAGCGACTCGCTGAGCGCGCAGGGCTACTTCGAGTTCGAGGACTTCGCCGGCCACCTCCCGGGCAAGCGCGAGCGCGAGTTCCAGGGGTGGCTGCAGATCTCTCAGGGGTGCAACTGCCGCTGCGCCTACTGCATCGTCCCGCAGACGCGCGGGCGCGAGCAGAGCCGCGACCCCGTGGAGCTCGTCGCCGACGCTCGGACGATGGCTGCGGACGGCGTGCGCGAGCTGACCCTCCTCGGCCAGAACGTGAACAGCTACGGGCGCGACCTGCCCCGCGAGAGCCGCGTCAGCTTCGCCGAGCTCCTGACCGCGATCGACGCCGTGGAGGGCATCGAGCGCATCCGCTACACGAGCCCCCATCCGAAGGACATGCGCGAGGACGTAGTTCGCGCCCACGCCGAGCTCCCGGCGCTATGCGAGCACATCCACCTGCCGCTGCAGTCGGGGTCCAGCCGGATCCTGAAGGCGATGCGGCGCACCTACGACAGGCGCCGCTATATGGACCGCGTCGCCCTGATCCGCGAGCACGTGCCGGACTGCGCTCTGACCACCGACATCATCGTGGGCTTCCCGGGGGAGACGGACGAGGACTTCGCTGCGACGCTCGAGGTGGTCGAAGAGGTGGGCTACGACAGCGCCTTCACCTTCATCTTCTCGCCCCGTCGAGGGACCGAGGCGGAGAGCTTCGGCGACCAGGTCCCGCACGGGGTGAAGCGCGAGCGCATGGCGCGACTCGTCGAGGCAGTGCAGCGCAACGCGCGCGAGCGCGGCCAGCGCTTCGTCGGGAGGACCATGGAGGTGCTGGTCGAGGGCGAGAGCCGCACCGACCCCACGCGCCTTCGCGGCCGGGTCCGCCACGGCAAGACCGTCAACTTCGAGGGCACGGCGAGCGCCGGTGAGCTCATCATGGTGGAGATCGAGGCGGCGACCTCGACCACGCTTGCCGGCCGTGAGGTCCTCGCGTCGCGGCTTGCCGGCCGGGCTGCCGCGACCGTATGACGCTGCGCTTCGTCGCGTGTGTCGAGGCCGGGCGCCTCGAGGGCGAGACGCTGCTCCTCTGCGACTCCATCCGGCGCTTCGGAGGCGCTCACGCCGCCAGCCGGATCTCCGCGTACCGGCCACGAGAGGGCGAGCCGCTGAGCGCTGCGACTCGCGACCGGCTGGCAGCCCTGGACGTCGAGCTGATCGAGGACCCGCTCAACCGAGAGCACGCCTACTACCCGCTCGCGAACAAGGTCTACGCGGCTGCTCACGCGGAGTCGACGACCGAGCAGGAGACGATCGTCGTCTGCGACTCGGACGCCGTCTTCCTCTCGGAGCCGGGCGAGCTGGCTCTCGCGCCGGGAATCGCCGCGGCGGCCGCGCCCGTGGGGCGAGTCGGCGACGGGAGCACCGGCCCCGGCCACGACAACGATCCCTACTGGGAGCGCCTGTACGAGCTTGCCGGAGCGAGCGAGCGGCCGTTCACCGAGACCGCGCTGCGCGGCCGGCGCATCCGGGCGTACTGGAACACCGGGCTCGTCGCGTTGCGCAGGGACGCCGGTCTCGGGCAGCAGTGGCTGGACATCCTGAAGACCCTGATCGCCGAGCGCCACTTCCCCGAGCGCGGCATCGACCATGTCGAACAGCTGGCACTCGCGGCAGCCCTGGCGCGGTCGGTAGGAGAGGTCGCGAAGCTCTCGCCCGCCTACAACTACAGGATCACCCGTCGCGATCGCCTGCGCGGTCCGGCCGCCGAGCTCGACCTGCCGGACATCGCTCACGTCCACTACATGCGCTCGTTCCACGTCCGCGGCTTCCTTGAGACGCTGGAGCCTCCGCTTGACCGCAAGTCCGAGCAGTTCCGCTGGCTCGGCGAGCGGCTGCCCCTGAAGCCGGAGATCGTGCTCTCGGCTGCCGATTCCGGCCCGATCTGGAAGCGCATCCGCAATGCCGCGGAGGGACAGCTCGAGCGCCGGTCGTTCGACACCGGCCCCGAGGCATGAAGGTCGTCGCGATCTTCGGCCCGACGGCCGCGGGAAAGACGGCGGTGGCGATCGCGGTTGCCGACGCGCTGCGAGCCCGCGGCGAGGACCCGGTCGCCGTGTCATGCGACGCCTTTCAGATCTACCGCGGCCTGGAAGCTCTGAGCGGGGCGCCAACCGAGGCCGAGGCGGAGCGCCTGGAGCACCGCATGGTGGGCGTCGCCGGGATCGAGGAGGAGTGGAGCGCCGGGCGCTTCGCGCCACTCGCCCACGCCG
>JAWVFM010000216.1:0-8153 GCA_033856015.1 Solirubrobacterales bacterium | reverse complement strand
CGCGCGAGATGTCGCTCCGCGACGGCCTGGTGATCGCGCCACTCGTGGCCTGCATCATCGGCCTCGCCCTCTACCCGGGACTGATCACGAAGCGGGCCGACACTGCGGTGCAGGACAAGCTGGGCGCGGTGGCGGTGGCGAGCTGTGACGTAAACGGCGCCTACTTCGCCGCAAGCCGAGCGGCGCCCTCGTCGGCGACCGTCACTGGCTGCTTCTCCGATTACGGGCTGGCGAGCTCCGGAACAGGAACCCCCCAGATCACTCAAATCAAGTGACCTTCACCGCCCCCCATATCGACTACGCCGGGCTCTCGCCCGTGATCGCGCTGACCGCGGGGATCGTGCTGGTCCTCGCCGGAGCCGTGCTCGGCGGGCGCCGGGAGCGCGTGGTCGTCTCGACCCTCAGCCTCCTGACCCTCGCGGCGGCCGCCGGCCTGTGCATCTGGCAATGGGGCGAGACGCCGAAGGACCTGGTCGCGGGCGCGCTGCGCATGGACGGCCTCGGGCTGGCCGCGGCGCTCATCGCGATCTTCTCGGCGGCCTTCGTCATCCCGCTCTCCTGGCGGGAGGAGTCGGTGGTGCACCCGGCCGGCGCCGGCGGCCACGGCGAGTTCCAGGCCCTGCTCCTCTCCTCGGTGCTCGGGATGACGCTCCTGGCGCAGGCCCAGAACCTGATCGCCGCGTTCGTCGCGCTCGAGCTGCTCTCGGTGCCGCTCTACGCCCTCTGCGGCAGCTCGCTGCGCCGCGAGAAGTCGCTGGAGTCGGGGCTCAAGTACCTGATCGTCGGCTCGCTCGGCTCGGCGACGCTGCTCTACGGCCTCGCGTTCATCTACGGCGGCAGCGGCTCCACGGACTTCCTGGCGATCCGCAGCGCCATCGGCGGCGACCTCGCCGACGACCCGCTCATCCTGCTGGGGATCGGGCTCGCCGCCACCGGCTTCGCCTTCAAGATCTCGATCGCACCGTTCCACCAGTGGACGCCGGACGTCTACCAGGGCGCGCCCACTCCGGTCACCGCCTTCATGGCCGTCGCGACGAAGGCCGCCGCGTTCGCCGTGTTCGTGCGCTTCTTCGAGGTGGCCCTGGGCCCGTCGATCGACAGCTGGCAGCCGGCGCTCGCCGCGCTCGCCACCGTCTCGATCGTGGTCGGCAACATCGGCGCGCTCGGCCAGAACTCGCTGAAACGCCTCCTGGGCTACTCCGGCGTCGCGCAGGCCGGCTACATGATGGTCGGGCTGGTGGCGGGCACCGCGGCCGGCGTCAACGCCCTGGTCTTCTACCTGGCCGCCTACGCGCTGATGAATCTCGCCGCGTTCGCCGTCATCGTTATCCGCGAGCGCGAGAGCGCCCTCGGCGACGACATCAGCTCCGTCCAGGGGCTTGGCCGCGAGCGGCCCGAGCTCGCCTGGCCGCTCACCATCGCGATGCTCGCGCTGGCCGGGCTCCCCGGCACGGCCGGCTTCATCGGCAAGCTCTACCTGATCGAGGGCGCGGTCGGCGGCGCCTACACGTGGCTCGGCGTCGCGATCGCCATCGGCACGATGGTCTCCCTCGCCTACTACCTGCGCGTGATCGCGGCGGTCTGGATGCGCCCCAGCGCCCGCCCCAACACCGAGGAGCGCCGTGTCGCCGGCGAGGTCATGCCAGCGATCGCCGGCGGCTCCCCGGAGGCCGACGCCGAGCTGGAGCCGGTCAGCCGCATTTCCGTGATCGTCGCGCTGGCGGCAATCGCCGCCGCGGCCACGGTGTTCTTCGGCGTCGTTCCCTCGCCCCTGGTCGACTGGGCCCAGCACGCGGGCGCGGCGATCGGGTCGACGCTGATCTGAACGGGCTCCGCCCACTACGATCGCGGCGTGCCCGATCCGCTGGAGCTTCGCGACGAGCTGGCGGCCTCCCTCTCCTTCGCGGCCGGCGAAGCAGCCGGCTACCTCGCAGGGATCGCCGACCATGCGGTCATGGCCCCCGGGGCGGAGGAGGCTTTGGCGGACTGGGGCGACGAGCTGCCTGAGGAGGGCTCCGGCGCGCTCGAGTCGTTGCGCGAGCTGGCCGAGCTGGCAGACCGCACGGCCACACGCTCGTCGGGGCCACGGTTCTTCCATTTCGTCATGGGCGGCGGCACTCCGGCTGCGTTGGGTGCCGATTGGCTGGCGTCGGCCTACGACCAGGTTGCCTACGCCTGGGCGTCCTCGCCCTTCGCCGCGACCATGGAACGGGTCGCGACCGCCTGGCTACGCGACCTCTTCGAGCTGCCGCCCGCGTTCGCCGGAATCCTCGTCAGCGGCGCGACGATGGCCAACTTCTCCGCCCTGGCGGCCGCGCGCTCGTGGTGGGCCGAGCAGCACGGAGCGCAGGCGGACGTGGACGGGATCGCCGGCTTGCCGCAGGCGCCGGTCCTCTCCAGCGGCTACGTCCATCCGAGCGCCCAGCAGGCTGTCGGGATGCTGGGCCTCGGCCGCGGCCGCATCCATGTCCTGGCACGCGACGGCGTCGGTCGCATCGATCTCGAGGCGCTCGAGCGCGAGCTCGACGCGCTGGACGGTGCCCCGGCGATCGTCATCGCCAATGCCGGCGAGGTCAACGCGGGCGACTTCGACCCGATCGCGGCGGTGGCCGAGGTGGCGAAGCCCCGCAACGCCTGGCTCCACGTCGACGGTGCGTTCGGCCTCTTCGCCCGCCTGGCGCCGGAGAGCCGCGCCCTGACCGACGGGATCGAACGCGCCGACTCGATCGCCGCCGACGCCCACAAGTGGCTGAACGTGCCCTACGACTGCGGGTTCGCCTTCGTGCGGGAGCCCTTCCGGCTGGCCGACGCGTTCACCGTCGGAGCGGCATATCTCCCGGCGGGCGACGACCCGCACCCCAACTTCGGGATGCTCACGCCCGAGAACTCGCGCCGGGCACGGGCGCTCGCCGTCTGGGCGACCCTGCGTGCCTACGGGCGCGCGGGCCATCGCGCGATGGTCGAGCGACACCTCGCCCTGGCTCGCGCGCTCGCCGACCGCGTCGACCACGAGCCGGATCTCGAGCGCCTCGCCGAGGCCAAGCTCAACATCGTCTGCTTCCGGGCGCACCCGGAGGGCGTCGAGGAGTCGGCCCTGGACGAGCTGAACCGCGAACTGGGGGCCGCGCTACTCGCGGATGGCCGCGTCTACTGCGGCACCACGGTCTACGACGGCAGGGTGGCGTTCCGCCCGGCGATCGTCAACTGGCAGACCACCGAGGCCGACGTCGAGCTCCTCGTCGACGTGCTCCTCGAGCTGCTTCAGAAGGCCGGCGCCTAGCCGGGTCGCTCCTCTTATGCTGAGGGCGTGAACGCGGTCAGCCTTCACCACGTCTCCCTCGAGGTCGCGGCCGATGACGTCGAGGCGACGGTTGGGTTCTTCTCCATCCTCGGCTTCGAGCGCCTGCCGGCGCCGGAGCTCATTGCCGCATACGTCACCTGGCTCGAACAGGGGCCAAACCAGATCCACCTGATCCACACGCCGGAGCCGACGGTGCCGACGGTCGGGCACGCGGCCGTGGTCGCGCCGGACCTCGATGCGACGATCAAGGCGCTCGCCGACGCAGGCTTCGAGTTCGAGGAGTCGCACCAGCTCTGGGGTGAGCGGCGCGGCTTCGTGGTCGGCCCGGCCGGCCACCGGGTCGAGGTCATGGCCGCCCCCCCGGCGGCCGGCTCGTCCGGCTGACCGCTACCGACGACCGCCGCTCGGGACCCTAGGATGCCTGACCCGATGCGCTACCCCGTGGAGGAGTTCACCCCGTCCGAGCAGGAGCTCCTCGCCCGGCATTTCACGAACCTGGACGGCCCCGTCTTTGGCCTCGTCAACCTCCCGGAGACGGTCAAGGGCGCTCTCTTCGCGCGCTACTCGCGCTACGGCGGCTCGCTGCGCCGGCTCTTCCTGGACGAGTTCGCCGCAGACGTCCCCGAGGGCGGGCGACCGCTCGACGGTGTCGAGGGCGAGCGTGCGGCCAAGCTCTACGAGCGCGTCTTCATCGGCTACGGCGACGACTCGATCGCCCAGGTCGGCGGGGCTCACCTGGCCTGCGAGTGGGCCTCGAACGTCCTGACCAAGGTCCTCCAGCGCGGCCGCCTGGCCGCGTACCTGGAGCAGTCCACCCGCTACATCGCCTACGACCAGCCGATTCCGGGCGGGGGCTACCGCTACTACGCGGACGAGCAGCTCGGCCCGGAGTTCGGGGCCGCGATGGACGAGATCTTCGCCATCTACTCGAGCTCGCTCGAGCGGGTCCGAGCCTGGGCCGAGGAGCGCTGGCCGCGCGGAGACGGCGAGCCGGAGGGCGCCTGGCGCAGCTCGATCCGCGCCAAGGCCCTGGACCTGCTGCGCGGCGTGCTTCCCGCGTCAACGCTCAGCCACGTCGGGATCTTTGCCTCCGGCCAGGCCTACGAGCAACTGGTGATGCGCCTGCTCGCCTCCCCGCTGCCCGAGGCCCGAGCGTACGGCGAGATGATCCACGCCGAGCTGACGAAGATGATTCCGAGCTTCGTCGCCCGGATCGGCCAGCCCGAGCGCGGTGGCGCCTGGATCTCCTACCTCGCCGATCGCCGCGCCGCCGCCGAGCGAGTGGTCTCCCGGCTGGGACTCGACCGCCGTGAGGAGGGGGTGGCTCCGTCGGTTGAGCTGGTCGGAGTCGACGGTGGCGAGGCGGAACTGCTGACGGCGTGCCTCTTCGAGTCCTCGGGCGCCGGCGAGGCGGCCATCGAGGCGCGGGTCGCGCAGCTCGACCCGTTTGAGCGCGCCGAGCTGATCGCCGAGCTCGTGGGCGAGCGCGCCAACCGCCGCCACCGACCGGGCCGGGGCTGGGAGCGAGTTCGCTACCGCTTCGAGATCGTCTCCGATTACGGCGGCTTCCGCGACCTCCAGCGACACCGGATGCTGACCTGCCAGTGGCAGCGCCTCGGCCCCGACCTCGGCGCGGGAGTTCCCGAGGAGGTGCGCGACGCCGGCTGCGGGGACGAGTACGAACGGGCGCTCGATGTCTCGCGCGCCGAGTTCGCGCGGCTCGAGGACGCCGGGCTTCCCGACGCGGCCCCCTATGCCCTCTGCCTCGGCTACAGGATCCGCTACATCCTCGACCTGAACGCCCGCGAGGCGATGCACCTCTGCGAGCTGCGCTCAGGCCGCGAGGGCCACCCCACGTATCGCGCCGTCGCCCAGGCGATGCACGAACGGATCGCCGCCGTGCATCCGGCGATCGCGGCTGCGATGAGCCACGTCGACTCCTCCACGGAGCCGCGCCTGGAGCGGATCATGAGCGAGATTCGCACCCACCGCAAGCGCCTCGCGGCCGCCGGCTGAAACTCGGCCGCGACTGAACTTCCTTCCGGCGCACCTAGTATCACCTGTGTGCGGGGCGCGAGGAAAAGCTCGAGGGCAGCCATCGGGCTGGGCGTAGCGCTGGTCGCGCTGGCGCTCCCGGCTGGCCTCCTGGCGGCCGCGCCGCCGGCGCAAACACAGCCGCCCGCGCAGCCCGCGGGCCAGGCGCCGCCTCCGAGTCAGCCCCCTCCCACCGTCCCGTCGGAGCCCCCGCCGACCACGACCACACCCGAGGTCCAGCCTCCTCCGGCGCCGCCCCCGGCCCCGTCGCCTCCACCCTCCTACGGGTCACCCGACGTCCCGCCGCAGTACGCGGCGGCGACGGCCGACGCCGCATCGAAGAGCGTCGCGTCGGTGGCGATCGTCGACGGAAGCTCGACGAGCGACTACGCCTACTCGCCGAGCGCGATCACGGTGGACGCCGGGTCCACCGTGACGTGGACCAACCAGGGACACGTCCCCGACGGCCACACGGTGACCGGGTCAGGGATCGACTCTCGAGTGCTCCGCAACGGCCAGAGCTACTCGCACACCTTCTCCACCACCGGGACTTTCTCCTATGTGTGCTCGCTCCACCCGTTCATGAAGGGGACGGTCACCGTGCAGGCCGTACCGCCTCCACCCGCGGGCGACCCTTCCGGCGGAGGCTCCTCCGGAGGCGGTTCCGGAGGCGGCTCGCAGTCCCCTCCGCCCGCCGGCGACCCGACCACGACCCCGCAGGCGCCCGCCCCCGTTGCGGGCTCGGAGTCAGCGGCCGGAGGCACCCCCGCGGCGGCCGGGAACGGGCGGACGCTGCCGATCACGGGCTCGAGCAGCTGGATCCTCGCAGGCATCGGCGCAGCCCTCGTCATGGTGGGCGTCGCCCTCTCGCCACGCCGCCGGCAGGCAGCGCTTCGCATCAGCGTCTGACGCGGCTCAGCTCCGAGCTCGCCGGCGCTCGGCGATGAGCTGGTCGGCGCGCTCCCGAGCTGCTCTTGTGACGAGGCGCCCGAGCGTGCTTCTGCGGCTGGTCACGGACCGGTAGGCGCGCTCCGTCAGCCGCGGCGCGCGGCGAGTGAGCGCCGCGAGAGGGCGGGCGCACGGAAGGAGCTCGAAGAGCGGAGCGAACGCCGCGCCGGCTGAATGCAGCTCGCCTTCAGAATCGACGAAATGCCAGGAGGCCAGCCGCTTCTCGGGCTCCAGGCCCGCAAGCGGCCCGTCAGCCGCCGGATCCTGGATTGCGAGTGGAATGACGCGCCGGTGCGTGTCCCAGCGCAGGACCCAGCCGAGCGTCCAGCGGCAGAAGCCGCAGTCGCTGTCGAAGAGGAGTGCGGGCGCGCTACCCGCGGCTCTTGCGCTTGCGGCGCTCGCCACGCTGGCGCGGCGGGTTCGGGGCGGGCGCATCCGGGTCGAGCTCCTGAGCCGTGCCCTCGATCGGCGCCTCGGGCGTGGGCTGCTGGCCCGGCCGCGGCCAGGGAACCGCCATCCCGGCATCCCAGGCGCGCGATCTGCCCTTTGGCACCCGGTCGAGATAGATCAGGCACAGCCACGCGAGCCACATCCCAATGAAGGCAGGGGCCAGGGGGAGCAGGATCAGGGAGGCCGCCGCGAGCGCGCCGAGCGTGCTCAGAAGGCGCGTGATCAGGCCGACGCGAAAGGCCTGCAGGGCCGGGTAGACAACGCCGAAGATCATCATCACCCCGGCGGGCAGGGCGAGGTTGCCGGCCAGCTTGTAGCCGTTGGAGTCGAGCGCGAGGTGGTTGGCGTAGGCGTCGCCGATCTTGCCGCTCGAATCCTCGGAGGTGTCCACGCTCGCCTTGTCGAGGCTGTTCTTGAGCGCCACCTCCGACTTCGCCGGGAACGTCACCGAGTAGAAGGTCCCGTCGGTCTTCTCGACCTCACCGGCGTTCTGCTTGCCGTCGGTGTTGTAGAGCGTGACCTTGCTGAGGGAGCTCGGATCCGAGCTGATCGCGTTCTGGAGCACCTTCACGTTCTGCGGCTGCTCCGAGCCCTTCCTTGCCGTGAATGAGTCCCCGGCGGTCTTCAGCGCGTCGCTGGCAACGATCGTCTGGACGCCGAAGAGGAGCGGCCCGATGATGCAGAACGCGATGAGCGTCGGTCGCACGCGAGGGTTGCGGGCGGCCGCGGCGCGGAACAGATAGGTGAGGGGCGCGATGGCGAACAGCAGCCCGGCGGCCACCAAGAAACCGGAGGCCAGGAGCGCCTGGTGGTGAGCGGAAAACTGGAGGAGCTGGTCGCTCGCGTTCGATTTCTGGGGGACCTTGAGGTGCACGATTACGCCGGCGATCAGCAGGAGCGCCGAGATGTACCCGGCGATCGCCGTCGGCCCGGCAAGGCGCTTCTCGCGCTCGAGCACCGCTTCGCGTGTCAGCTGATCAGCCACGCAATTCCCAAGCGACTCGGCTACTCGACCGGCGGCTCGTGGTCGACGGTGCCACGGCCGGCGCGGATCGAACCAAGCTCCAGCTTCTCGCCGGGCGCTCGGATCGCGACGTAGTCGTCGCCCTCACCGGGGGCGATGACGCGCGAGACGCGTTCGCCCGTCGCCAGGACCAGGTCGAGAACCGGAGCCGCAACGCCGATCAGTGCCTCGAAGCGACGGCGGCGAATCTGCTGTTCGGGCGTGTTGGGCATGGGAGCGGCGAACCGTAGCTCAGAAGAGGCGCCGGTAGGCACGGCCCACGATCGGCAGGATCATCGAGCGCGGAGCGTGCTGGCCGCCCAGTGCTCCGGCTCGGTTGAGGATTCCCGGCACGACGACCCGCTTGCCGTGCTCCAGGCCGTCGACGGCCTGCTTGGCCACCTGCTCGGGCGACGT
>JAWVFM010000215.1:0-3535 GCA_033856015.1 Solirubrobacterales bacterium | reverse complement strand
CTCGTCGCCTCGCAGGCGCTCACGCCGTTCGCCGTCGCGGCGAAGTCGCAGCGCCGGCCGAACGTCCTCACGATCGTCGTCGACCAGCTGCGCACGCCGCAGTGGTTCCCGCAGCAGGCGCAGCTCGACGCGCTGCTGCCAAACCTGGCGCGACTCCGCAACCGCGCGACGTCGTTCCAGAGTCACTACACGGCGTCGAACATGTGCGTGGCCTCGCGCGGCACGATGCTGACAGGTCTCTATCCGCACCAGACCGGCTGCATGCTGACGAAAGCGGTCGCTGCGAGCAGCACCCTCAGCCCGAAGTTCCCGACCTGGGGGACGATGCTGCGCGAACAGGGCTATCAGACGGCGTGGTGGGGCAAGTGGCATCTCGGTCCGGAGCCCGACAAGACGCCGGGCGGGCTCGAGGCCTACGGCTTCGACGGCGGCACCTACCCGTCGCCCAACGGCAACCCCGAGCAGGGCAAGGAAAAGGACCCCGCGATCGCCGACCAGTTCATCGAATGGCTCGCCGGCGCCGGCGTCGGACCTTGGTCCACGACGGTCTCGCTGGTCAACCCCCACGACATCAACTGGTGGCCGCGCTTCACGACGGCCGACGAACTGCTGGAAGCGGCCAATTACCGCTTCACCGGACCGCCGCCGAATGCCGAGACCGCGGCGCAGCTGCGCGCGAGCAAGCCGCGGCTGCAGACGGCGCTGCAGCAGACGACGGCGATGGCCTGCGGCCCCGTCCCCGACCAGGGCGGCCCGCTCGAAGATGCGAGCTGGGCACAGATGCTGACGATGTATCTCGTCTACCAGCAGGAGGTCGACGCGCAGATCGGCCGCGTGCTCGACGCGCTCCACGCGCGGCCGGATCTGGAGGCCAACACGATCGTGATCTTCACAGCCGATCACGGCGAGTACTCCGGCTCGCACGGGCTGCGCGCGAAGGGCGGCGGCGCCTACGAGGAGGCGATCCGGGTGCCGCTCTACATTTACGACCCCCGCGGCCAGCTGTCGGCCGGCCCGAGCACGCGCACCCAGCTGACCTCGACCGCCGACCTCGCCCCGCTGCTGCTCACGATCGCGCACGGCTCCTCGAGCTGGCGTTCGGACGCCGGCTATTCGCAGATCGCCGGGCGCGCCGACATCGCCGCGATCGCCGCCAGTCCGAGGGCTGCCGGCCGCCCGTGGATCGCGCACGTCACCGACGAGACGACGGTCGAGGAGCTCTCCTACAGCTACAGCTTCGCCAACGAAGCGCCGCACCACGTCGCCGCCGTGCGGACTCCTGGAGCGAAGTACGCCGTCTATTCGGCGTGGAAGGACGGCACGATCGAAGTCGATCCGCTCGATCAGGACTTCGAGCTCTACGACTACTCGAGCGGCGACGGCCGGCGCGAGCTCGCCAACGTCGCCGGGCCGGCGTCGAGCCTGCAGGCACAGATGTCCCAGCTCCTGCAGAGCCAGGTGATCCCCAACGAGGTCCGCGCGCCGCTGCCGAGCCGCCTGTCGGCGGCCCAGCAGGAGGGCTTTGACGACTACTTCGCGAGGAGCGCCGAACTCACGCCGTGAGGCGTGGGTCGATCTGGACGACCCGGCGGACGCCAATCAGCTTCCTCAGCGCCTAGGAATAGGCCTCCTGAAGCACCGACATCGCCGTTGCCGGGTCGACGCATGGCTTGATCTCCACGTCGGCAAACGGCGTGAAGGGGTGCTCGGAGATCAACCTGGTCAGCTCCTCCGCGTCATCGGTATCGATCGTTCCGAAACCGCCGCCGCCGACGAAGAACTGAACCCCCTCGACCCGGCCTCCGTGTTTCTGCATCCACTCCGCCATGCCTTTGAGCATTTCCGGCAGAGCATCGGGCGGCGGCGGGAATTTCGGCCGGTAGATGATCGCGAATCTCATAGCGAGACCTCCAGGCGTTCGGGTATGAACTCCGAACCTACGCCCGGGGTCTTGAACGCGTCAAGAAGGGTCTCCCGACGGCAGGCTCAAGCGAGGCTCCACGGCAGATCGTCGAGCTGGAACTCGCCCGCGACCGCGATCGCGTCTTCCAGCTCCACCTCCGCCCACCTCACATGGTCGGCGGTCAGGTCGTTCGGGGACGACGCGAAGGCCGTCCGCCGAGCGTCGAGATCATCGAGGGCGGCGCCGAGCCTGTTCCACGCCGCGCGCTCGGCGAGCATCTCGGGGGCCGTGGAGGTCCGATCGCGAGCGTGGCGCATCGGGCTTGTCCACCAACCCACGCCCATCGCCAGCGCCACCCTGCCGGCCGCGAGGGCGAAGCCCTTGACCTGGTCGGCGCGGATGTGGGGGGGCGTGGTCACAGCAGGGCTCGGCTTCTGATCCGCTCGATGTGTTTCGCATAGGCGACGCTCACCTGCTCCTCGCGGTCGAGTGCGGACTGGTAGCGCCCGAAGGCGAGATCCCGCTCCTCGGCGGCCGCGCTCAGCCAGCGCCCGTAGGCGTACCTGAGCCGGATGCACTCCTCACGCCAGTCGACGTACATCTCGATCAGCTCGTCGATCAGCTCCTCGACCGGCTCCGGTCGGATCTGTTCTCCTGGCTCCGCAGGCCCGGGGGAAAAGGGCAGCTCGTCGATACGCGATGATCGGCATGAGGGCATGGCGGAACTCTCACTCGCAGGGGGCGGCGTCGCCATACCGCCTGCCCCTAGATCTCGCCGTCACGAACCCGAGAAGGGGGGTCGGGAAAGCCCTACCTGCGGAGGTACGCTCAGCGCATGAGGAAGCTGTGGACACGGCTGAGCACCCGCATCCTCGGCGCCAGCGCGCTGCTTGCGCTCATCATCGGCGCGACTTTCGGGCTGCTCCTCGTGGCGATCGAGGATCTGCGCAATACGGGCGACCTCGCGGACCGGTCACGGTCGGAGCTGACCTCCGCGGACGGGCTCGAGAAGCTGGTGATCGATCTCGAGACCGGCGCGCGCGGCTTCGTGATCACCCGCCAGGAACGGTTCCTCCAGCCGTGGTTCGCCGCCCGCAGGGATTTCCCCGGCCAGGCCAGGGCACTCGAGAAGCTGGTTGAAAACCCGGAGCAGGACAGGCGTGTCCGCCGGATCGTCCGCGAGGGGATCTCCTACATCAACGGTTACTCGATCCCGCTGGTGCGGGCGGTCCGGAGGAACCTTGCTTACCCGAGCAGCGTGGCGGCAACCGCTGAGGGCAAGCGGCGCGTCGACGCCATGCGCGCCGGGTTTGACCGCTTCGCGGCGGTCGAGCGCGCCTCGCTCACGGCGCGCCAGAGCCGCGCCGACCGTGACGCGCGCAGGGCGGTGGTCCTCGGGATCATCGGCCTCGCCGGCTCATTCGCCCTGATCGCGTTCTTTGCGGCCTACCTGCTGCGAACCCTCGGCCGTCCGGTCCGGCGCGCGGCCGGGATGGCCGGCCGCCTTGCCGGCGGCGACCTCGCCGTGCGGATGCCGGAGACGGGCGTCGGCGAGATCGGTGACCTTGAGCGCTCGTTCAACGTCATGGCAGGGTCGCTCGAGCGCAGCCGCGACGATCTCAACCGGCTGCT
>JAWVFM010000214.1:0-5436 GCA_033856015.1 Solirubrobacterales bacterium | reverse complement strand
CTGCGGGACCAGCTTCCTGCTGATCGTCATGGTGCTGGCGATCTTCGTGTTCGCCCCCATCGGCCTGCCGGCGTGGTACTGGCTCGTGGCGTCGCGGATACTCGGCGTCCCGCTGATCGCGGGGCTCAGCTACGAGGTCATCAAGCTGGCCGGCAAGCACCGGCGCAAGCGCTGGGTCCGGACGCTCATGTGGCCGGGCCTCATGCTCCAGAACCTCACGACCCGCGAGCCCGACCGCGAGGAGCTCGCGGTGGCGATCGCCGCGCTCGAGGCGGTGCTGGCGATCGAGAGCCCCGAGGCGGCGGCGGCCGGAGCGGACATCGAGATCGTCGCCTGAGGGCACGCCGGCGGACCGCTCGCGCGGCTCGGCTTGCGGAGCTACATCTCGCAGCCGGTGAGGGTGCCGGTGCCCGGCCCCTGAACGCAGGTGTCGTTGCCGCTGCCGCCGTCGAGGTTGTCGTTGCCGCCGTCGCCGTAGAGGGTGTCGTCACCGCTCAGCCCGAAGAGCTGGTCGGCCCCCGATCCGCCGTGGATCAAGTCGCTCGAGTCGAGCGGCGTCGAGTCCTCGTCGCCGTAGATGGTGTCGTCGCCGGGCCCGCCGTCGAGGCTGGTGACCTGCAGGTTGTCGACGTAGTCGGTCGCGCGGATGAGGTCGTTGCCGGAGCCACCGTCGATCACCAGGCCGCCGAGGATGGCGTCGTTGCCCGGGCCGCCCTTGACCGTGTCGCCGCTGGTCGTGCGGCGGCCATCGAGCAGGGTGTCGTTGCCCTTGCCGCCGAGGACCAGGTCGTTCTGGTCGGAGCCGTGAAGGATGTCCTTGCCAGGCCCTCCATCGAGCTTGTCGTCGTCGAACTTCCCGTCGACGAAATCGTTTCCCGAGCCGCCGCACATCAGGTCGTTCCCGTGCCTGCCCGACATGTGGTCGTCGCCGCCGAGCCCGACGATCACGTCGGGACCGTTGGTCCCGACGAGCCGGTCCGGACCGTTGGTGCCCACGATCGTGGCGCTTTGGCCGAAGCATTTCGGCGTCCTCGCCGCGGCCGCCGCCGGCGAGACGCTGACTGCGAGCGCCGCCGAGGTAGTGAGGAGGACGGCGATCTTCTGAAGCCTGTTTCGTTCGAGCATGGTTCGAGCATAAGCGCGGGCCTCCGTTCCTTCCAGCCACCCTTGGGTGAGATCTCCGCCACCTCTGCGCCCGTCACAATCGGGCGATGATCGAGCAGCTCGTCGAGCAGATCGAGGCCCGCTTCGCCGACCTCCAGGGACAGATGTCCGATCCCGAAGTCATCTCGGACCGTGCTCGCTACGCCGCCGTAGGCCGCGAGTACAGCGAGCTCGAGCACGCGAGCGAGCTCGCCGCCGAGTGGCGCCGCCTCCACGACGACGTTGCGGGCGCCACCGAGCTTCTCGAGGAGGACGAGGAGGATCCCGAGCTCCGCAGGGTCCTCGCCGAGGCGCCGGCCCGCCTCGCCGAGCTCGAGGAGCAGATCCGCCTCGCCATGGTCGAGCGCGACCCCAACGACGACAAGGACGTGATCGTCGAGATCCGCGCCGGCACCGGGGGCGACGAGGCGGCGCTCTTCGCCGGTGACCTCTACAAGATGCTGACCCGCTACGCCGAGGAGCGCGGCTTCAGCGCCGAGATCCTCTCCGAGTCCCCCGCCGAGGTTGGCGGGTTCAAGGAGGTCACGCTCGGCGTCAAGGGCGACGGCGCCTACTCGATCTTCAAGTACGAGGGGGGGACGCATCGCGTCCAGCGCGTCCCGAAGACCGAGTCCCAGGGGCGCATCCACACATCCACGGCGACCGTCGCCGTGCTGCCCGAGGCAGAGGACGTGGACGTGGAGGTCGACCCCAACGACCTCCAGGTCGACGTCTACCGCTCGTCCGGCCCCGGCGGGCAGTCGGTGAACACCACCGACTCCGCGGTGCGGATCACGCACAAGCCGACGAACATCGTCGTCTCCATGCAGGACGAGAAGTCGCAGCTCCAGAACCGGGAGAAGGCCATGCGGGTGCTGCGCGCGAGGCTTTACGAGCGCGAGCTCGAGCTCCAGCGCGCCGAGATCGCCGCGGAGCGCCGGTCGCAGGTCGGTACAGGCGAGCGCTCGGAGAAGGTCCGTACCTACAACTACCCCCAGGGCCGCGTCACCGACCACCGCGTGAAGCACACCTCGCACGACCTCGAGGGCGTCCTCGGCGGCGACCTCCGGGAGTTCACGGACGCGCTCGCCGGTGAGGAGAAGCGGGCCCGCCTCGAGGCGCAGACCAGCGGCGAATGAGCCCGGTCGCCGCCGGGACGGTCACAGAGGCGCTCACGGCGGCGCGCGATGCGCTCGCGGCGGCAGGGGTCGACACGCCGCGCCTCGACGCGGAGGTGCTGCTGGCGGAGGCGCTCGGAGTCGATCGTGCCGCGCTTCGCACGGGCAGCGAGGATGGGGTGGAGCCTGCGGCCGCGAGGATCTTCGGAGCGATGGTCCGCCGCCGGGTCCGCCGCGAGCCGGTCGCGTACATCACCGGCAGGAAGGGCTTTCGGCGGATCGAGCTCGCGGTGGACAGGCGCGTGCTGATCCCCCGTCCCGAGACCGAGCTGCTGGTCGAAGTTGCGCTGGAGCTGGAGCCCGCGAGCGTCGTCGACGTCGGCACGGGCTCCGGCTCCGTCGCGCTGGCGATCGCCGACGAGATGACGGGGGTCTCCCTGGTCGGGGTCGACACTTCGGCTCCGGCCATCGACGTGGCTCGCGCGAACGCGGAGCGGCTCGGGCTTGGCGGCGAGGGAGGCGTCGAGTTCGAGGTGCTGGCGCCCTCCACCCGGTCTGCGGGTACAAGGCGCCAGGACCTGGTCGTTGCGAACCTGCCCTACGTCCGCGACGCGGATTGGGCGACGCTCGCGCCGGAGATCCGCGACTACGAACCGAAGGAGGCGCTCCTCGGCGGCCCGGACGGCCTGGGGCCGATCCGCGCTCTTCTCGGCGCCAGCCCGGATTGCGCCGCGATCGCGCTCGAGGTCGGCGAGGGGCAGGCGCGGGAGGTCGAGGGCCTCGTGGCGGCGGCGGGCTTCGAGAAGACAGAACGCCGGCGCGACCTCGCCGGAATCGAGCGCGTGATCCTGGGGCTCAGAAAGTGACCGAGGTGGTCTCGATCGAGCGAGGCGCCGCCGCCGTTGCCGTCGCCGCCCTGGAGCGGACGGTGCGCTCCGGAGGCGTCGCCGTCTTCCCCGCGGATGGCCTCTACGGCCTGGCCTGCGACCCGCTCGACGCCACCGCGATCGGCCGGATCCACGCGCTGAAGGGCCGTGACGACGGGAAGCCGTCCGCCGTCATGTACTTCTCTGGGCTCGTGATGCGCGAGCTCCTGAGCGGGCTCGGCCCGCGCACGAGCGAGGTCGTGGCCGCGCTCCTACCCGGCCCGGTGACTCTCGTCGTTGCCAACCCATCCCACCGCTACCCGCTTGCCTGCCGCGAGGATCGCGAACGGCTCGGCGTGCGGCTGATCGACGGCCCGCTGGCCGGCGCCTCCTGTCCGATCTTCCAGACCAGCGCCAACCGCAGCGGAGAGCCGGCCCCGGCCGCGTTCGCCGACGTCGAGCCGGCGATCGTCGACGGAGCCGACCTCGCGATCGACGGGGGGGAGCTGACGGGACGGCCTTCCACCGTCATCGACGTCACCGCGATCGACCGCTCCGGCGAGTTCCTGGTCCTGCGCGAGGGTGCCCTCCCGGCCGCGGACGTCGAGCGACTGCTCACGCCGATATCGTCGCAAGCGCAATGAGGGTCGCGATCGGATCAGACCACGCCGGCTTCGAGTTGAAGGAGCACCTGCGGGCCTTCGTCACCGAGCTTGGCCACGAGGTGACCGACATGGGCACCCACTCGACGGAGTCGGTGGACTACCCGCCGATCTGCGCCGCGGTCGCGCGCGAGGTCGTCGAGGGAAGGGCGGACCGGGGCATCGTCCTCGGCGGCTCGGGCCAGGGCGAGCAGATCGCCGCCAACAAGGTTCGCGGCGCTCGCGCCGCTCTCTGCAACGACCTCTACACGGCGCGGTACTCGCGCCTGCACAACGATGCGAACGTGCTCTCGATCGGCGCCCGCGTCGTCGGCACGGGCCTCGCCGAGGAGGTCGTCCGCACCTGGTTCGAGACCGACTTCGAGGGCGGCCGCCACGCCAGGCGCGTGGCGCAGCTCGCCGAGATCGAGGCCGAGCGCTAGCGAGCCGACCGGGCGCCGATGGCCGCGATCGCGGCGCGCTCGAACATGCGGCGGGCCTCTTCGATCTCCGCCGTCGCGCCGCGCTCCACCCGCTCGAGGCTCAGGCCTTCGACGCCGGCGAACAGGAACACCGTGGCCGGGGGGATGCGCCGCCGCGGCACGCCGGCATCCCGCAGGAAGCCGCTCAGCACCTCCCGCCAGCGGTCCTTGACCTCCCGCAGGACCGCGCGGACGCTCTCCTCGACCACCGAGACCGCGTTCAGGTCGAAGTAGCTGCGCGCCAGGCGCACGTCGCGATCGAGGATCCGCCAGACGCCCTCGACCGTTCCGGTGACGATCTGCTCGACGGTCGTCGCCTCGCCGAGCGCATCCAGGACCTCCGAGGTGATCAGCTCGCCGAGCTCGCGGGCGGCCGCGCCGACGAGCCCCTGCTTGGAGCCGAAGTGGTACGCGATGAGCGCCTTGCTCTCGCCGGCCCTGACAGCGACCTTCGCCGTCGTCAGCCCTGCGTAGCCGTCGGCGAGGAGCGTCTCGAGGCCCGCGGCGAGGATGCGCTCGCGCGCGCCCGTGGATGGACGCCCCGGGCCTGGCCGGGGGGGAGCTGCGGTGTCGGGGCTCAAACGGGCGCTTCCTCGGCGAGCATCGCCGGGTCGAGCCCCATCGCGGCGAGCTTCTTCGAGAGTGCCTTCATCGCGTACGCGAAGATCTCCGACGAGTGGTAGAAGGGCGTCTGGAAGTCGTACGGGTCGTCCACCCACGGCGGGACGAAGACGAGCGGCGCGACCGGGAGGGTCTCCTTGAGCGTGTCCTGGATGATCTTCGCGTTCGCCGGGTCGTCCTTGATCGCGTCGGCGAGGAACTTCACGCCGAAGCCGACGTGCCTTGACTCGTCGCGGTTGACCGCGGTGAAGCCGGCGAGGAAGCCGGGGAAGCGGTCTCGCTCCTTCAGCGACTTGATCATGAAGCGAGCCGCGCTGAGGGCCAGGGTCCCTTCGATCACGATCATGTAGACGGTGATCCCGCGAACCAGGGCGGCGAAGTTCGTCGGGTCCTTGCGCAGGTCCTCGGAGCACTCGTGGAGGATGCCGTCAAAGAGCGTCCTCCAGTCGTCGTTGACGACGCCGCGATGCTGGTTCAGCTGCTCGGCGATCCCTTCCGGCGTCGAGCCGAACACCTCGCGGTAGAAACGGTCCCAGAAGACCACGTGCTTCGCCTCGTCGGCAAT
>JAWVFM010000213.1:0-5300 GCA_033856015.1 Solirubrobacterales bacterium | reverse complement strand
GGTCTGGAGGTCACCCTGGCCGACTGCGAGGTTGACGCTGTCGCCCACGGACCAAGGGCGATCGGTGGTCTCAGGTGGGTACTTGATCGAGGTCCCGCCGGGCGAGTTCGGCGAGGTGTTCTCCTTGTACTGCTTGTTGCGCGCCTCCGGTGTTGGAACCGAGCCGGGAAGCTCACCAGGGAGGTCGATCCCTGTGTCCGAACCGAGACCGAGGCTCTCAGCCGTCGTCTCGAGCGGTCCGGCCTTCGTATCGCCGTGAGTCAGTTGGTCGATCTTGTAGCCGACGTCGTAGAAGTAGTAGTCGTCGGAGATGGTCAGAGCCGTGGATAGATCCACCGGCCCGGCCGCCGATCCTCCTGCGTTACGAAGAGGGGTGCTGCCGTCGCCCAGGTCGAACGAGCCCGTGTCGTTGATGACGGTGCCTGGCTGAATCGTGTTGCTGTCGAGCGCAGCGATCGTGGTGATCGGCTTCATCGTCGAGCCCACCGGGTAGCCGCCGGCGATCGCGCGGTTGAAGAACGGCGCGGAGATGGACGCAAGCGGGTCTTTGGGATCGCCGAAGATCTGGTTGTAGGTCGCCTGGGAGATCCGCGGCTTCGCGAGGGCGCTCGGATCAAAAGTCGGCGAGGACCCGAGCCCGAGGATCTCGCCGTTGTTGACGTTCATCGCCACGAACGCGCCTGGCAATCCGAAGCCCTGAAGGGCTGCCTCACCGGCCTGCTGGATCCTCGAGTCGATGGTCAGCTGGAGGTCGTTCCCGGCCCGCGGCGGGCGCTGGGCGAGGATTCCGCCGGTCGGCTGGCCCGCGGCGTCGACCTGGACCCTGGTGGTGCCGTTGATACCGCGCAGCGAACTGTCGTAGCTGGACTCCACCCCGCCCTCGCCGACCGTGTCGCCCGCGACGACGCCCTGGTACTGCGGCTCCTTGAGCTGCGCCGCGCTCACCTGGCCGGTGTAGCCGAGGATCTGGGCAGCCTCCGAGCCGTGGGGGTAATTACGGACGAAGACCCGGTTGATCGAGACGCCGGGAAAGCGATTCTGGTTCTCGCGCAGGTAGTAGACGAGGTTGTCGGAGACGTCGCGACGAAGGGTCACCGGGCTGGACGGAAGGTCCTTCGTCTGGGTCTTGATCTCCGTGTGAATCCGGTGGAAGGGCATCCCGGTGACCTTCCCGAGCTGTTTCAGCTCCTTGACCCGACGACTCGGGCTGTTCGGCAACTCCATGCTCTGCACCTGGAGCGCGAGCGCGGTGCGGTTGTCTACCAGGGTGTTTCCGGCGCGGTCGAGGATGCTCCCGCGCGGGGCCTGGACCGTGACGTCTCTGACCTGGTTGTTCTGGGCCTGCGCCTGGTACTGGCCGCTCGAGAGGACCTGGAGGTACCAGAGCCGGAAGAAGATGATCGAGAACATGACGAGCGCGATTCCGCCCAGGACGGCCACGCGCACGGACATCTGGGCCGGGAGCGCTCGGACCGGCCGCTCATCGTGTGGCGACGAGCGGAACATCTAGGCTGGGCCCCTGCCCACGCTCGAGACGCTCCTGGCCCGAGGGCGGCGCCTGCTCGCTCGACGGCTGAACGCCCGGCGCGAGGGCGCGGCAGGGGTGGCAGTGACGGGCGGACGCTCCCGGACGCTGCCCGGTCGTGGGTCGTCGACGATGGCGCCGCGGAAGACCCGCCTGACGAGCGGGTAGATGCCGAAGGCCAGCAACGTTCCCAGCAGGCCCTTCACGAAGATCTCACGGAAGACCAGGAGGCTCACCTGCGTGGAGACGCCGAGCATGATCTGCAGCGCGGCGAAGATCGCCGTCGCGAGCAGGGTCACCCCGCCGATCAGGAGCGCCGGGCGCAGCCGCCCCTCGACCGCGAACCCCTCGCGGTAGCGGCCGGTGAGGTAGCCCGCGACCAGGAGGGCCAGCGAAGAGACGCCCAGCACCTGGAGCAGCGCGCTGTCGAGCAGCAGCCCGGCCGCGAACCCGGTGACGGCACCGACCAGCGCCCCGCCGAGTAGCCCGATCGAGGCGATCAGCACGGTGAGCGCGTCCGGCGTCGCCCCGAAGAAGCTCAGATAGGAGAAGAAGGAGACCTGGAGGATCACGCCGACCAGGACGACCAGCGCGATGCGCGCCGCGATCCGGCGGGTGATGATCACTTCGGCACCCCCGGGCGCTTCGGCCCGTGGGTCAGGATCTGGACGAAGTCCATCCCGTGCAGGTCGGCGAAGGCGCGGACGTGGACCTTCTGGAAGGAGCCCTGGGTGCTGGCCGTCGCCTCGGTGACGCGGCCCACCTCGATGCCGTACGGGAAGGCCGAGCTGATCGTGCCGCTCGACCACCCGGCCGTGACGAGGATGTCGCCGACGTGGACCTTCTGGTCGTTCGAGATGAAGTCCATGAGCAGCGTGTTCGGGTCGCCGGCCTCGGGCTCGACGACGCCCTCCGGCCCGCTCGGCAGGGCCTTGGCCGAGACAGCGCTGCGGTGGTCGGTGATGAGGGTCACCTCGGAGCTGCCGCCCGTGACCGCGGTGACCTTCCCGACGAGGTACTTGCCGACCACGACCGGGTCGTTGACCTGGACGCCGTCACCGGAGCCCGCGCCCACGGTCACCGTCGAGTACCAGACGGTCGGCGAGCGGCCGATCACGCGCGCCGTGACGGGCGTGTAGGAGGAGGAGATGCTCAGGTCCTTGAACTTGAGGAGGTTCTTCAGCTGCTTGTTCTCGCCGATGGCGCTCTGCTGCTTCGTCAGCTTCGCCCGCAGCGCCGCGATCTCCGTGTTCAGGCTCGAATTCTCGCCGCGTGCCTTGAAGGTCTCGTCGAACCAGTTGACGAGGTCGCGTGCCGGCTTCAGCGCGCGGCTCGCGCCGCTCTCGAGCGGGCTGAGGGCACTGGCCACCCCCTTCTCGAGCCCGCCAACCGCGCCGCCACCGCCGCTGAACGTGCTCGACAGAAGCACGAGCGAGGCGATGACGAGGCAGACGAGGACCGCTCGGCGCCGGCGTACCTGCTTGCGGTACACGAGCCGCCCCTAGACCGCGTTCGCGAAGCGGCGGCGCCTCGCGGTCCGGTTTGTGCGGTGGATGACCTCGAACTCCTCGAGGGAGCGGCCGGAGCCGACGGCCACGCAGGTCAGCGGCGACTCGGTCAGCTGGCACGGCATCTGGCACTCGTCGCGCAAGCGCTGGTCGATGCCGCCGAGCAGCGCGCCGCCGCCGGCGAGGGTGATGCCGCGGTCCATGATGTCGCCGGCGAGCTCGGGCGGGGTCCGGTCCAGCGTGTCCTTGACCGCGGCGATGATCTGGCTCGTCGGCTCCTCGAGCGCGTCGCGAACCTCCGCCGAGCCCAGCGCGATCGTCTTCGGCAGGCCGCTCACCATGTCGCGCCCGCGGATCTCGGTGGTGATCTCCTCGGCCAGCGGCGCCGCGGTGCCGATCTCGAGCTTGACCTCCTCCGCCGTCTGCTGGCCGATCAGGAGCTTGTGGGTGTGCTTGCAGTGGTTGACGATTGCGTCGTCCATCTCGTCGCCGCCGATGCGAATGGACTCGGAGACCACGATCCCGCCGAGCGAGATCACCGCGACCTCGCTGGTGCCGCCGCCGATGTCGAGGATCATGCTTCCGGTCGGCTCGGAGACCGGGAGGCCCGCGCCGATCGCCGCGGCCATCGGCTCCTCGATCAGGTACGCCTGGCGCGCGCCGGCCGAGAGACAGGCCTCCTCGACCGCGCGCTTCTCGACGCCGGTCACGCCGGAGGGCACGCAGACCACGACGCGCGGATGCGCGAAGCGGCTCTGGTTGACGCGCTGGATGAAGTGGCGGAGCATTTCCTCCGTGATGTCGAAGTCCGCGATCACGCCGTCCTTCAGGGGCCTGATCGCCTGAATCGAGCCGGGCGTCCGGCCGAGCATGCGCTTCGCCTCGGCGCCGACCGCATGGACCTCGCCGGTCGCCGAGTCGACGGCGACGACCGACGGCTCCGAGAGAACGATGCCGCGCCCCCGGACGAAGACGAGGGTGTTGGCCGTGCCGAGGTCGACCGCCATATCGCGGCCACCGAAGCCGGTGAATCTGCTCAGGAATCCCATGGGTCTATGGCTCTCTGACGCGCTCCAGACCGCCGGGCGGAAGCTCGTGCGGGCATGGTGGGAACGGCGGCGGCGAGCCAACCGTAGCAGAGGCACCCACCACCCCCAAGCCGAACTTGAGGGATGAAAATAACCCTAACCGTAATTCTTCGCTTTAGGGTTTTGGCAAGAACTCCGGCGCGAGCTGGGCAAACAGTCTCACCGGCATTCCGATGACGTTGGAGAGGTCGCCCTCGACGGATTCGACCAGGGCGGAGCCGAGCCCCTGGACCGCGTACCCGCCGGCTCGGTCGCGCCACTCCCCGGAGCTGACGTAGCGCTCGAGGAGAAAGTCGTCGATGTCGCGAAACCGCACCGTGGTCCGCTCCACCCCGCTGCGCTCCGCGCCGGAGTCGCGATCGAGGAGGACCAGCGCCGTCAGCACCTGGTGCGCGCGTCCGGACAGCGCCTCCAGGCGCTCGCGGGCGCTCGGGGGGTCAGCCGCCTTGCCGAGCAGACGGCCGTCGAGGACGACGTCCGTGTCCGCACCGAGGACCGACCCGGCAACCGTCATCTCGAGGCCGGCACGCGCCTTGGCCCGCGCGTTCTGAAGCACCACCGCGGCGGCATCGGCGCCGGAGCTTTGCTCCTCGACCCCCGGAATGACCACCTCGAACTCGACGCCAAGCGACGTCAGGAGCTCGCGCCGGCGCGGCGAGCCGGAGGCGAGGATCAGAGGTCCGGGAACCAGATGCCGATCTCGCGCTCGGCGGACTCGTCGGAGTCCGAACCGTGAACGAGGTTGAAGGTGACCTCGAGGCCCAGGTCGCCTCGAATCGACCCGGGAGCCGCCTCGACGGGGTTCGTCGCGCCGATCAGCTGCCGCGCCGCGCCGACCGCCTCGTGCCCTTCGAGGACCGCGGCAACGAGAGGACCGCCGGTGATGAACGACACGAGCTCGCCGAAGAACGGCTTCTCGGCGTGCTCGGCGTAATGGCGGTTGGCAACGTCATCGTCCGCCTGGAGCAGGCGCATCGCGACGATCGCGAGGCCCTTGCGCTCGAAGCGGGCGAGAAGCTCGCCGGTCAGGCGGCGCTCGAAGGCGTCGGGCTTGATGAGGATGAGCGTCCTGGACACGGGCCGGATGTTATTGACGGCGAGGCGCCCTGGTCCGGGCGGCTACTCGGCCGGCTCGTCGCGGCTCGTGCGGCGAGGTTCGCGCGGCTCGCGCGGTTCAGC
>JAWVFM010000212.1:0-3170 GCA_033856015.1 Solirubrobacterales bacterium | reverse complement strand
GCGTTGCGCCGCGAGACCGGAATCGAGAGCACGGTGATCGTCGACGAGCGGTCCGCCGGCTTCTTCGCGCTCGGCGCCGCTCAGGCGAGCGGCGCGCCGGTGGTCGTGCTCACGACATCCGGCACCGCTGCTGCGAACCTCCACCCTGCCGTCTGCGAGGCCGATGAGTCCGGCGTCCCGCTGATCGCGCTCACAGCGGACCGCCCGCCGGAGCTCCGCGGGGTCGGCGCCGGGCAGACGATCGACCAGCTGAACCTCTTCGGCGCGGCCGTGCGCTGGTTCTGCGAGGTCGGAACGCACGAGGCGGACGACTCGGGCCTGCTCCACCTGCGCCAGACCGCATGCCGCGCGGTCGAGGCCGCCCGCGGCCCGCGGCCTGGCCCGGTTCACCTCAACCTCGCCTGGCGCGACCCGCTCGGGCCCGAGTCCCTCCCGCAGGACGTGACGGCGAGCTCCGCGCTGGCGCTGGACGGCCGCGACTCGCGGCCGCTGACCGCGAGCGCCTCCCCGCCGCCACCGGTCGCCGACATCCTCGTGGAGATGATCGGGGAACACATCGCGAGCAACCGCCGCGGGCTGATCGTCTGCGGACGCCAGGCCGACCCGTCGCTCGCAGGGCCGCGCGCCGCCCAGGCGGCGGCGGCCGGCTAACCACTCCACGCCGAGCCCAGCTCGCAGCTGCGGATGGGCGAGCACGATCGCTCGCTCGTCATCTCGGCCTACGACTTCATCGCCCGATCGCGGCCTGAGTCGCTCGCGCCGCGGCTCATCCTGCGCTTCGGCGACATGCCGACGAGCAAGGCGCTTCGCCAGTGGCTCGCCGCGCTCCCCGAGTGCCCGCAGCTCGTCGTCGACGGCGGCTTCGACTGGAATGAGCCGACAAGGCAGGCGGCCGCGCTCGTCCGCGCGAACCCTGTCGCGCTGGCCGCGGCCCTGGCGAAGTCGGCAGCAGCCGAGCGCGATCAGGGCTGGGTGGAGGGGTGGCAGGCTGCCGACGCTGCGGCGAACGCGGCCGTGACGGACACGCTCGCCGACGACTCCGGGCTCAGCGAGCCGGCGGTCCACGCGGCGCTCGGCGGGCTCTACGGCGACGGGGAGCTGGTCTACACGGCCTCCTCCATGCCGATCCGCGATCAGGAGGCATTCCTTCCGTCCGGGCCGGCCGCGGTTCGTTTCCTCGCCAATCGCGGCGCAAACGGCATCGACGGCCTGGTCTCGTCCGGAATCGGCGCAGCCGTGGCGAGCGGCTCCCCGGCCTGGATCGTCACCGGCGACCTCGGGCTCCACCATGACTCCAACGCCCTCGCCGCGCTTCGCCACGCGCCGGCGCCGGTTCGGATCGTCGTCCTGAACAACGACGGCGGCGGCATCTTCGAGCACCTGCCGCAGGCCGGCCAGCTCGAGCGCGAGGAGTTCGAGGCCGTGCTCGCGACGCCACTCGGCTTCGACGTCGGCTCGCTGGCCGCGGCCTACGGCGTGGCCCACCGGCAGGTCGAGAGCATCGAGGAGCTGGGCACGGCGTCGCGTGAAGGGACGGGCGTGATCGAGGTCCCGATCGACCGCGCGGCGAACGTCGCTCTGCGCAACAGGCTGACCGAGGCCGCGGTCGCAGCCGTCGAGGACGCGCTGGGCTGATTACCTGAACGAAGCGTCCGAGATGAACTTGCCGGTGTGGGCGTCGATGAAGACGTTAACTTCATGGTTGGTTTTTGGGTTGTTGTTCACCTTGCCGACGCTGGCGGATTGCTGTTTGATGCCGACGATCCGGACCAGGTAGACGAGGCCGTCTGCCTCGCTCGACCGGCCGAGGTAGGGCACGGCGTGGGCGCTCAGGTTCGCTCGAGAGTCCGCGAATAGTGCAGCAGCGCGAGCCCTGTCGGGCGAGATCACACCCGCCGGACGCGGGGACACAGCCAGAGGGCTGAAGTCGACTCCGTGACTCGCGAGAGCAGCTAACCAGGACGAGTACGCGCGGCCTGAAAACCCTGACGGCGCGACATCCGCCACCGCTAGCCCGCCGATCGGCATCCCTACGGTCCGGAGTATCCGTCCGTCCCCTCCCACCAGCTCGACCGATCCCTGGTGCGGGGACAGGCAGGGCGCGAACGGGTACTCGCGGCACGAGCTTTGGTCCACCCAGATCGCGTAGACCGGCCGCTCGAAAGACGCAGATGGATGAACGGCCGCACGAGCTTCGATTGCAAGGCGGACATGGCGGTGGCCGCTGCGACCGACGCTCACCTCGGGGATGTTGCCGAGGAACATCGCGGTGTGTGTCGGATACGCGTTCGTGAGAGCTGACATACGGGCGCGGACCGCCGCCGGCGCGTCCTCGGGGCGGACCGGACCCGCTTCGGCGTGCGGCGCCAGGACGATGCGCTGGCGACCGAGCCCGGCAACCAGTGCCCGCTCTGAGGACGAGACGGGTCGCCGGGCGGACCCTTCGGAGCCACAGGCAGCGAGAACGCCTGAGGCAAGCATTGCGAGTCCAACCCCGACTCTGGCGCGTTTCGACACTCTCTCCACTCTCACGCTCCTGGCCTCAACCTAGTTCCACGCGCAGATCACTTCCACTACGCCTCGGTTAAGCGTCGATCACCCCTCCAAAAGCGTCAGCCAGCCAGGAGCGGCAGCAGCGCGTCGAGCTTCAGCTCGGTCTCCGCGAGCTCGGAGGCCGGGTCGGAGTCGGCGACGATTCCCGCGCCCGCGTACAGGTGGGCGGTACGGTCGCGCAGGAGCGCGGAGCGCAGGGCGACGCACAGCTCGCCGTCCTCGGCGGCGTCCATCCAGCCGACGGGAGCCGCGTACCAGCCGCGGTCCATCCTCTCGAGCTCGGCGATCGCCTCGAGCGCCGGCTTTCGCGGCTCGCCACCAACCGCCGGGGTCGGGTGAAGCAGCCCGGCGAGGTCGAAGGCCGAGCGGGGTTCGGCGAGCTGGGCGCGAACGGGGGTCGCGAGGTGCTGGATGTTCGCCACCTGCACGAGCACCGGCTCCTTCGCGGCCTCCACCCAGACCGCGTGCGGGCGCAGCGAGCGCTCGATGCGGCGGGCCACGATGTCGTGCTCGCTGCGGTCCTTCGCGCTGCGCAGGAGGCGCTCGCCGAGGTGGTCGTCGACGGCGGGGTCCGCGCTGCGGCGGGTTGAGCCCGCGAGCGCGACGGTCGCCAGGCC
>JAWVFM010000211.1:0-9824 GCA_033856015.1 Solirubrobacterales bacterium | reverse complement strand
GACATGGGCAAGACGATCGACGACGCGGCCGGCGAGGTGCTTCGCGGCATCGAGTCCACCGAGGCCGCGACCGCAATCCCGCAGCTGATGAAGGGCGAGGGACTGGAGGGAGTCGCGACCGGGGTCGACGTCCAGATGCTCCGGCAGCCCATGGGCGTGGTTGCGGCGATCACGCCGTTCAACTTCCCGGCGATGATCCCGCTCTGGTTCTGCGGCTTCGCCATCGCCACCGGCAACGCGTTCATCCTCAAGCCGTCGGAACGCGACCCCCGCCCCGCGGAGCTCATCTTCGAGCTGATCGACGGAGTGGACGCGATCCCGCGCGGCCTCTGCAGCCTCGTCCACGGCGGGCACGAGGCCGTGAACGCGATCCTCGAGCACCCGGGCATCGACGTCGTCTCGTTCGTCGGCCAGGCGGCCACGGCGCGTCACATCGCCGAGCGCTCGGCCGCCACGGGAAAGCGCTACCAGGCCCTCGGCGGTGCCAAGAACTCGGCCGTGGTCATGCCCGACGCCGACCTCGACGTCACGGTGAAGGCGCTCATGGGCTCGGCGTTCGGTGCCGCCGGCCAGCGCTGTCTTGCCGCCTCCGTAGCCGTCCTGGTGGGCCGGCGCGAGCGCCAGGACGAGGTTCTGGAGGCGCTCGTCGCGGCGGCGGGCGCCCTCAGGGTCGGACCGGGCAGCGACGAGGCGACGGACGTGTGCCCGCTGATCGCTCCGGAGGCACGCGAGCGAGTGGCCGGCGCTGTGGACCGGGCCTCCGAGGAGGGCGCCGAGGTCCTGCTCGACGGACGCGGCGCCGACCCTGGGCCCGCCGGCACCATGCTCGGCCCGACCATCGTCGAGACCGCCGAGCGCGAGTCCGAGCTCGCCCGCGTGGAGCTCTTCGGGCCGCTCCTCACGATCATCCGGGCCGGCGACCTCGACGACGCCCTGGAGTTCGTGAACGGCTCGCACTACGGCAACGCCGGCTCGATCTTCACGACGTCCGGAGCCGCAGCTCGCGCCTACCGAGCCCGCGTCGAGGCCGGCATGATCGGCGTCAACGTCGGCGTCGCAGCCCCGATCGCCTGGTTTCCCTTCTCCGGCTGGAAGGGCTCGATCGACGGCGACCTTCACGCCAACGGCACCGACGCGATCGAGCTCTACACCCGCAAGAAGGTCGTCACCTCCCGCTGGCTCTGAGCTCGGGCGCGCTCAGCGGCCGACGTGGATGCCGATGCGCTCGGGAATCCCGGAGACGAAGCGGGTCAGGGGGCCCGCCCTGTCGCCTGCCTCCTCCGCGGCCTCCTTGCGGAGGATCGCCGCGCGGATGATCTCGCCGCCCGCGTAGCGAAACGGCTCGGGCGGGACGTGGTGAGGGTCGGGGTCGACGATCGCCAGCCGCGAGAACTCGTCGCGACGATCGAGCGCCAGCGAGGCCAGGCAGCGCGCAGCGAGGCGGGAGGGGCCAACCCCGTTGCCCGTGTAGCCGAAGGCGAAATGGACGCGGCCGCCCGGCTTGGAGCCGACGACCGGCAGATGGGTGGGCGAGACGTCGATCGGCCCGCCCCATGCGTGGTCGATCCGCCGGCCCGTGAGCTGCGGGAAGAAGCGAACGAGGTGCGAGGCGACCTCCTCGACAAGGCGGCGGTCCACCTCCGCCCGGCCACGGGCGCGGGCCCCGAAGACGATCCGCCCGCCGCCCCAGCCGAACGCGATCCGCCCGTCGCGGGTGGTGCGGAAGTAGTGGACCATCGCCCGCGAGTCCGTTATGCACTCGCCCCCGGTCCAGCCGAGTGCGTCGATCACGTCGGGCACGGGCTCCGTGATGACCATGTGGCTCGAGGTCACCGTCAACCGGTGGCGCAGCCCTGAGAAGCCGGCGAGGCCCGCGCCCGCCGCGAGGATCGCCTGGGATGCCCGCACCGTCCCGCCGGCGGCGCGGACCTCGACGCCACCGGTGGACTGGTGGACGGCGCGCACCGCTGAGCGCTCGAAGATCTCGACCCCGGCGTCGATGAGCGCCTGGCGAAGGCCCCGGGCGAGGAGCCCCGGGTTCACCGTGGCCGCGGTCGGGAAGTAGGCCCCGCCCCGAAAGATGGGCGCCGCGCACCGCGCCTGGATGCCGGCGGCGTCCAGCGGCTGGCATGCGCCCGGCTCCCCGAGCTCGCGGCAGGCGGCGGCGGTCTCGTCCCAAGTGCCGTCATGGACGGGCGTGGTCGACACCTGGAGGTAGCCCCCCATGCGAAACCAGGCGTCGACGCCCTGCCGCTCACACCATTCGCCGACGGCGGTGACGGCCTCGCGAGAGGCGCGGGCGACGGCAAGCGCCGGCTCGTCGCCAAACCGGCGCCGCATGGAGGGCAGGCTGAACCAGAGCTCGTTGACGAAGCCGCCGTTGCGCCCACTTGGCCCCTCGCCGCAGACCGCGCTCTCGAGGATCACGACTCGGGCGTCCGGCGCGAGCTCGCGGACGAGCCACGCGGTCCACATCCCCGTGTAGCCACCGCCGACGATGACGAAGTCAGCCGTGAGGTCGCCGGCGAGCGGGGCAAGCGGGGCGACGCTGCCCGTCTGCGCGAGCCACCAGCCGCTGGCGTCATGCCTGGCGATCATCGCCGCAAGGGTAGCCACGGAGGCCGCCCGCCTTCGGCGATGCGCCAGAGGGGACAACGCGGCGTGCGACTTTGGGCCAATCGCGCCTTGTGATCGCCCGCGCCGCGGCATAGGGTCCGCCGAGCAGACCATTTCTAGACGAGGAGTTGTGGGCATGGAGAGCGCTGCGGTCCCTGCACCGGCGACGGCTGGCCCAGAGGTTGGAGGCAAGGGGCTGAAGGCGGGCGCCCTCGGGTACATCTCAAACCTCGTCATCGGCGTTGCCTCCACCGCGCCTGGCTACAGCCTCGCGGCGACCCTCGGGTTCGTCGTGGCCGTCGGGGGCGTCGGCCTCCACGCCCCGGCCGTGATGATCGTCTCGTTCATCCCGATGCTGCTGATCGCGGCGGCCTACAACTACATGAACAAGGCCGACCCGGATTGCGGCACGAGCTTCACGTGGGTGACGCGTGCAATGGGCCCCCACCTCGGCTGGGTGACCGGGTGGGCAATCGTCGTCGCCGACATCGTGGTCATGGCCACGCTCGCCTACATCGCGGGCGTCTACAGCTTCCTCCTGGTGGGCTGGCAGAGCGCCGCCGACTCGCTCCTTGCCGTCAGCATCGTCGCCGCGCTCTGGATCATCGTGATGACATGGATCTGCTACATCGGGATCGAGATCTCGGCGCGCACGCAGTACTTCCTGCTGGCGATGGAGATCTTCGCCCTCGCGCTGTTCTCGATCGTCGCGCTCATCAAGGTCTACACCTCCGATCCGGCCGGAGCGGTGAACGTGTCGCTCGACTGGTTCAACCCCTTCGCGATCTCCTCGACGGCTCTGGTCGACGGCGTGCTCCTGGGCGTGTTCATCTACTGGGGCTGGGACTCCGGGGTGTGTGTGAACGAGGAATCCGAGGACTCAGCGAACGGGCCGGGCAAGGCCGCGGTCATGAGCACCATCCTGCTGGTGTTGATCTACGTCGTCGTTACGGTCGCCGCCCAGTCGTTCGGAGGCGAAGCGTTCCTGCGCCACAACAAGGACGACGTGCTGAGCGCCCTCGCCTCCGGGGTCTTCGGATCCCCGTTCAACAAGCTCCTGATCATCGCCGTCCTCACGTCGGCCTCGGCGTCGACCCAAACCACGATCCTGCCGACAGCTCGAACTACGCTGGCGATGGCGCGGTTCAGGGCCGCGCCGAAAGCGCTCGGCACGATTCATCCGCGTTATCTCACGCCCGCGACGTCGACGCTGCTGATGGGAGCCGTCTCGCTCGTCTGGACGCTCTTCATCATCAACGTCAGCCAGAACGTCCTCGGCGACTCGATCACCGGCCTCGGCTTCCAGATCGCCTTCTACTACGGGCTCACCGGGTTCGCCTGCACGATCTACTACCGCAAGGAGATCTTCAAGAGCCTGAAGAACTTCGTGATGGTCGGACTCGCGCCGTTCGTGGGCGGACTGATGCTGCTCGGCATCTTCGTCAAGGCCTTCAAGGACAATGCGCCGGTCGATTCCGCGTACTCGGGAGGCGTGTTCGGCCTGGGGGCGGCGGACGCGATCGGCGTCGGCCTTCTGCTCGTCGGCGTCGTCCTGATGTTGCTGGCACAGGCGCCGTACCGAGAGTTCTTCAGTCGCAAGCCCGAGGTCGCAGACCCCCGGATCCTGACCGGCGAGATCCAGGGGGAGGCCTCCGTCATGAGCGATCCCGGCTAGCGCGGGTCTGCGCCGTCCACGCTCCAGTGGCGAAGGACGCCGCACTGCCACTCCTCGCCCCGGTCGGGATTGGGCGTGATCGTGAAGCGGCTGATCGTCAGCTGCCCGCCCTCATGGTCGCCGTAGAGCAGGTCCAGCGTCAGGATGGCCTCCTCGCGGGCGATCTCCCGCCTGATCGCCTCGCGCACGGGGTCGGCCGCGTCGCGCAGCGCCCCCTGCCAGAAGCCCGTGTCGTTGGCCGAGATGTAGAGGTCGCGCAGCTGGTCGTGGAAATCCGCGACGTCGGGGCGGCGCATCTCGCGGTCGCGACCGGCGTGCGGGTCGCCGTCGCGACCGGCATGCGGGCGCCAGCCGTGGATGACCGCCAGCCCGGCGCCCACGTTGCGCAGGGCCAGCGCCAGGTACACGTTCTCGTTATGGTCACGAACGAGCGCGGCGCCGGGGCTCAGCGAGATCATCTCCGTATCACCGAAGCGGAGGCGCTCGTGCGGGTCCTCGTCCGGCCGCGACGGCACCAGCACGGGGCGAATGCCGAGCAGAAGCGTGCGCTCGGCCAGGCGGGCGGTCCGGTTCGACGAGCGCACCGACCCGAACGTCGCGATGGCGAGCACGAGGGTCCCGCCACCCGTCGCCAGCGCGCTGATCGTCGCCCAGTCGGCCACACGACCAGTATCGCGACTCTGAGTACTTCGGCAGCCGTCTAGGCGCGGCGAGCAGGAGGTGGCGTCCAGCCGCCGAGCTCCGCCTCGAGCGCCATCGCGACGGCGATCGTCACGTGGTCGCGGTCGCGGGCCGCGGCGACCTGGACGCCGAGCGGCAGGCCGCGGCGGGAGAGGCCGAGGGGGACCTGCGTCGCCGGCAGGCCCAGGAGGTTGAAGATCGCCGTCGGCGCGAGGACCCATGGGCGACCGACCGTTCGACCGTGCTTGGGCGCAACCCGCGCGTGCGGCGGGTGCAGGAGCACCCCGTCGCCGATCACGCCCTCGATCTCGCGCTGCATCGACTCGCTAGCGGCGAGCGAGCGCTTGATGCGCCCCGCGGGCATGAAGCGGCCCGCGTACTCGGCGGCCAGCGTCAGCCGCGTGGCGCGGGTGTGCGGACCGCCGCGGCGCAGCGCCGAGCGCACGGTCACCGCCGATCCGCCCTGGGCGACGATGAGCTCGGCGAGCGACACTCCGGCGCCGTCCTGCGCCGCCGCCAGGAAGAGCTCGGCCGCGCGCCGCAGCGAGCGCAGGGGCGCCCGGACGATGGTTGCTCCCCGGCCCGCAAGCGCTTCTGCCGCGCGCTCGCGCGCCTGGCGAAGCTCACGCTTGACCGGCAGATAGGACGTGCCCTCGCCAACGACGACGCGGAGCCCCTGGATGGACACGTCCGCCGGGTCGCCGAGCTCGACGTCGCGCGCGACCGGATCGGTCCCGTCCGGCCCGGCGATCAGCCGGAGCATCGGCATCAGGTCCTCGGCCCGGCGGGCGAGCGGACCGACCGCGACCATCCGCATCGCGGCGCCCTCCGATGCCGGAAACTGGCCGGTCAGCGGGACCACGCCGCTCGTCGGCTTGTGCCCGAAGACGCCGTTGAAGAACGCGGGCACGCGGATGGACCCTGCGAAGTCGCTGCCGAGCCCCAGCGGCGAGCCTCCGGCGCCGACCGCTGCGCCCTCGCCCCCCGACGACCCGCCGGCGGTGCGGGTGCGGTCGTACGCGTTGTCGGTGCGGCCGTAGATCCGGTTCTCGGACTCGATCCACATCGTCAGCTCCGAGAGGTTCGTGACGCCGAGCAGGATCGGCCCCGCCGCGAGCAGCCGCTCCGCAGCGGGGGCGGTCGCCTCGGCCAGGCGCCCGTCGAGGCTCACCAGGCCCGCCGTGTTCGGCATGCCCTTCACGGCGATCGACTCCTTGATCGTGCAGGGCACGCCGAGATACTGAGGCGGGTCCGGCTCGCCGCCCTCGAGCCGGGCATCGGCGGCGTCCGCCTCCTCGCGGGCGGCCTCGAAGCGCTCGGCGGCGAGCGCGTTGAGGCCCGCCGTCCTGAGCACGTCGATGTGCGCCTCGAGCACGTCCCGGGCGCTGACCTCGCGCTCGCGGATGGCGCGAGCAAGCTCCAGGCCGGAGCGCTCGGTAAGAATCCGTGCTGAGGTTGCGGTGGTCACGAACGGAACGATAGGAGAGCAGCGCCCCGTCGCGAGCCGACTGGGTGAGATCGGCCTGCCACGGCCGGTGGCGGAGCTCGCGCGCGAGGCGTGGGACGCGATCGTGGTCGGCGCCGGCCACAACGGCCTTGCCGCGGCGGCCTACCTGGCGCGCGCCGGCAACAGGGTGCTCGTCCTCGAGCGCAGCGAGCGTGTCGGTGGGGCCTGCACACTCGAGCGCCCGTTCGCCGACCAGGGCTACGCGGTCAGCCCGTGCGCGTACGTCGTCGGCCTGCTCGACCCGCTCGTCATCTCCGAGCTCGGCCTGGAGCGCCGCGGCGTCGAGATCCGGATCGCGGACCCGGAGCTCTTCATCCCGTTCGAGGACGGCACCGCGTTCGTCCAATGGCTCGACCCCGAGAGGACGGCTGCGGGGATGCGCGACGCCGGCTTCTCGGAGCGCGACATCCGCGGCCTCGCCGACTACAACGAGCGCTTCGACCGGATCCGCCGCCTCCTGCGCAAGGGCGAGCGCGATGCCTGGGTTGGCGACTCGCCCTCACGCGAGCGGATCGAGGCGCTTCTCGGCGGTGAGCGAGAGCTGACCGACATCGTCTTCGAGGCGTCGATCGCCGAGGTCCTCGACGACCACATCGCCGATCAGCGGATCAAGGACGCGCTCTGTACACAGGGGCTGATCGCGGCTCACGGTGGCCCGCGCACGCCGGGAACGGCAGCAATCCACCTGATGCATCACATGGGCGAGCTGGAGGGCCACGGCGGTTCCTGGGGCTACGTGCGCGGCGGGATGGGAACGATCAGCTTTGCCCTCGCCGAGGCAGCAATCGATTTTGGTGCGACGATCGCGTGTGGCGTGCCGGTCGGCGGGATCGAGCCCGGGGCGGGCGTCGAGCTCGAGGACGGGACCGTGCTCCGGACACCGGTCGTGCTCTGCAATGCCGGTCCGAAGGTCGCGCTCGACCTCCTCGCCGGCCAGGAGGTCCCTTCCGGCTACGAGGAGCGGTTGCGCGAGTGGAAGGTCCGCTGCCCCTCGTTCAAGGTCAACGCGGCGCTGAGCGCGCTGCCGACGTGGACCGCCGCCGGGGGCGACGGTGTCTGGCCGGCGCTGGGAACGATGGACGTGGGCCTCGGGCTCGACGCGACGCAGGACGCGTTCGAGTCCTATGAGAAGGGCGAGTTCGCGCTGGCCTTCGCCGAGCTCTACTGCCAGACCGCGGCCGATCCCACGCCCGCGCCCGACGGCAAGCACATGATCTCGGCGTTCTGCCAGTACGCGCCCTACGCGGCGCCGAACCACGACCTCGACGCCCTGCGAGCGCAGGCCGCGGACGCCGTGTTCGCGCTCATCGGCCGCTTCGCGCCCGGTTTCGAGGCGCTGGTGGAGCATCACGAGGTGCTGCTGCCGGCCGACATCGAGGCGCGAATCGGGCTGACGGGCGGGCAGATCTTCCAGGGCGAGTGCTTCCCCGACCAGATGTGGGACCGCCGGCTCGCTGCCCGCACACCCCTCGATGGGCTCTACCTCTGCGGGGCGGCGACCCACCCCGGGGGCAGCGTGATCGGCCTGAACGGCCGCAACGCGGCGATGGCCGCCATGGGCGACCGCGCCCTCGCCGGAGCGCCCGCGTGAGCCTGCGTGAGGTGGAGCCGCCTGCGGGGCCTCCCTGGGGGCTGCCGCTCGCGGGCACCCTCGACGAGCTCGTCGTCGAGTCGGAGCTGCTCGCCGACAACCCGCTCGGCGATCCGGCTCGGCGGCCTCTCTACGTGTACACGCCCCCCGGAGTCGAGCCGGGACAGGCGGCGCTCCTGCCGAGCATCTACGTGATCCAGGGCTACTACGGCCGCGTCGACTCCTGGCTGCACCGACCGCCCTTCGAGCCCTCGATGGTCGAGCGGGTCGACGCGCTCTACGCCGGCGAGCCGGCCTGCCCGGACGCGATCGTCGTGTTCGTCGATGCCTGGACCGCGTACGGCGGCTCCCAGTACGTCGACTCGATCGCCACCGGGCCCTACCAGTCATACCTCTGCGACGAGGTGATCCCGTTCGTCGACGCGCGCTACCCGACCGCCCCGGAGCCCGAGCGCCGCGGGATCTCCGGCAAGTCGTCGGGCGGCTACGGAGCGATGGTCGTGCCGATGATGCGCCCCGACTGCTTCTCCGCCCTCGCCTCGCACGCTGGTGACGCGCTCTTCGAGCTCTGCCACGTGCCGTTCTTCGGGGAGGTCGTGCGAACGCTCCGCGATCATTTCGACGGATCGTTCGACGTCTTCTTCGAGCGCATCGGCAAGCTGGAACGCTTCGACATGGATCGCCTCGGCGGGCCGCTCATGGAGTACGGATGCGCGGCTGCGTACACGCCGGATCCCGACCGGCCGGGCAAGGCGCTCCTGCCGTTCGACATCGAGACCGGGCGCCTGGTGGACGAAGTCTGGGAGCGCTACCTCGAGTGGGATCCCGTGCGCATGGCCGCCGGCCGTGCGCACGAGCTGCGCTCGCTGCGCTACGTCTACCTGGACGGCGGGCGCTCCGACGAGTGGTACCTCGACCTCGGCGCCCAGGCGTTCGGCAAGGAGCTCGGAAAGCTCGGCGTCGAGCACGAGCTCGAGCTCTTCGACGGCAAGCACGGCGGCATCGCCTACCGCTATCCGGAGGCGATCCGGCGGATGGTCACGGCGCTCTCGCGCTGACGTTACGCGGCGTCGAGCAGCGACGGTGGCGTGTCGCTGTCGCCGGGCCCCGACTCTGAGGCGAACGAGGCGAGCCGGACTCCGAGGAGGCGCACCGGGCGCTCCGGCAGGTTCTCCTCGAGGAGCTCGAGGGCGGTGCTGGCGATGACCTCGGCGTCGTCGGTCGGCTCCGCGATGGTCCGGGCGCGGGTCATGGTCGAGAAGTCGTCCAGGCGGACCTTGATGGCGATCGTCCGGCCGGCCAGCCCGCGACGCCTCACGCCCTCCCCCAGCCGCCGCGCCTGGCCGCTGATCACTTCGCGAAGCGCATCGCGGTCGACGATGTCCGTGTCGAAGGTCGACTCGACCGACTGCGACTTCCTCTCCCGCTCGCTGGAGACCGCGCCCTCGTCGCGAAAGCGCGCGCGCTCATGAAGCGAGCGCCCGTGGCTCTCGCCGAACCGCGCGCGAAGCTCGTCGAGCGAGACGCGCCGCAGGTCGGCGAGCGTGTTCACGCCGATCCCCCGCAGCCGCTCCGCGGTCTTCGGCCCGATGCCGGGGATGAGGCGAGGGCTGGAGGTGGCGAAGCGCTCGATCGCCTGCTCGCAGGAGAGCATCACGAAGCCGCGTGGCTTCTCGGCGTCCGAGGCGACCTTGGCGACGAGCTTGTTCGGCCCGATCCCCACGGACGCGTCGAGGCCGTGCTCTTCGCGGATG
>JAWVFM010000210.1:0-3002 GCA_033856015.1 Solirubrobacterales bacterium | reverse complement strand
GCCGTCCTTCTTGGCCCGGGTGGAGATGGCCTGCACGTCCGAGCCGAGGCCCGGCTCCGACAGCGAGAACGCCGCCCGCAGCTCCCCGGTGGCCATCTGGGGCAGGAACCTCTGCTTCTGCTCGTCGGTCCCGAACTTCATCAGCAGGTAGGAGCCGATGAAGTGGGTGTTGACGACGCCGGAGATGGAGATCCAGCCGCGCGAGAGCTCCTCGACGATCATCGCGTACGTGGTCAGGTCGAGGCCCATGCCGCCGTACTCCTCGGGGATGGTCACGCCGAAGAGGCCGAGCTCCTTCATCTGCTCGACGATCGCGTCGGGGAACTTGTCCTCGTGGTCGTACTCCTCGGCGACCGGGATGATCTCCTTGTCGGCGAACTGGCGCACCATCTCGGTGATCGCCTGCTGCTCGTCGGTCTTCTCCTGGTACGCGGCGGTGTCTACGGCCATGGCTCCAGTCTTCTCTCGGCTTTACGCGGGAGCCGCCAGGATACCGGCGCCCGATCGCTCGTCAGACGCCACCCGAGCGTCGAGCCGCGCCGGCAGGTGCGGGGCGGGATACTGCGGCTCGCATGGAGTTCGACCAGGCGCTGATCGACGACCTGCTGGTCGCGATGCCGATCGGCAACCTCCTCCCGGACACGCCGGAGGCGGCCGCCGCCAGGGCCACGGCGCTGGCTAAGTTCGCGAGCGAGGACCTCGAGACTGTGATGGTGGGCGGAGCCGTGGGCCTGACGGCTGAGTTCCACGGATACGAGGGGTTCGCAGCGGCTTGGGCGGACTGGCTGAGCGCGTTCGAACGCTACGAGAGCGAGCTCGACGAAGTCGTCGAGGGCCGCGACGGGGCGCTCCTCGTGCTCACGCGTCAGCTGGCGACTCCAAAGGGAGGCGACGCGACGATCGAGAGCCGGGCCGCCGCGGTCCTTCGCTTCCGCGGCGAGAAGCTGGCACGGATCGAGTTCCACCTCGACCCCGCGACGGCCAGGCGCGCCGCGGGGCTCGAGGAGAACTAGGGCTAGGGCTTTCTCAGCCGCCGCTCGTTGTGGTTCCGGTCGTGGTTCCGCCGCCCAGCGGCACGCCAGCCGCGTCCAGCTTCGACCGGATGTCGCCGAGCTTCGACACGAAGGTCGACGAGTCCGTCTGGAACGTCTGGACCTGCTTCTGGATCTCCGCGTTCGAGCCGTTCGCAACGGCGTCCTCGGTTGCCTTCAGCGAAGTCTCGTAATCGTTGAGGGCGCTCAGGAGCTCGTCGTTCGCGGCGGATGCCTCGCTCGGCGGAGTGACGCTGCTGAGCGTCGTGATCGCGTTCTGGACCGTCGTCTCGCCGCCCTGGATGGCGGTCTGCAGATCGCCCTTGCTCTGGGCGGCGCTTGCATCGGTGCTGAGCTTCTGCAGCCCTGCGCCGAGCGGCGTCAGCGTGTCCTGCAGCTTCGTGCCGTAGTCCGCGGCTGACAGCCCGCTCGAGCCGCCACCACCGCACCCTGCAATTGCTGCTGCCACGGCGACCGCGGCGAGCAGCGCTGAACTCTTTTTACGCATGAATCTCCCTTCGGGGATCGTGAAGTCGGCGCCAGTGTACGGACCGTCCAGGCGCTCAGAGGTTCCAGCCAAAGCTCCTGGAGAAGTAGTCGGCGCCCTCGCGCTCGTAGAAGCGGTGCGCGTCGGAGCGCGAGTCCGCGCTGTCGAGCTCGAGGTGGGTGGCGCCGCGTTCCCGCGCCCACGCCTTGGCCGCATCGAGCAGCCGCTTGCCCACCCCGAGCGACCGATGGCCGGGATCCACCGCCAGGTCCTCGACCCAGGCCCGGTAGCCGAACCGGACCGAGTGCAGCTCCTGGTAGGCCGTCAGGAAGCCGACCAGCTCCCCGCCCGCGTCGGCGACCAGGACGACCGAGTCGTGTGAGGCGATCGCCTCGGCAAGGGCGACGGCGGCCCGGCGCTCGTCCCACGCCGCCGGCGTGGTGCCGGGCGGCGCGAACAGCCAGTCGTAGAGCGGGATGATCGCCTCCACCTCCTCCTCCTGCGCCGGCCGGACCTCGAACTCCATGCGCGAAGGCTAGCCTTCGCGCGCGATGAGAAACCCACGTGACTTCATGAAGCCGCTGGCGATCGGTGCCCCCGAGCCGCTCGCCGAGATCCCCTTCGGCCCCAGCCGGATGATCCATTTCGTCGACTTCTCGAACGAGAAGATGGCCGCGAAGGCCGCCGACATGGCGAAGAGCGCCGACATCATCCTCGGGAACCTCGAGGACGCCGTGCCCGTGGACCGCAAGGAGGCGTCGCGGAACGCCTTCGTTGCCGCCGTTCGCGACGGCGGCCTCGACGAGGCCTCCATCTGGACCCGGGTCAACTCGCTCGAGAGCCCTTGGGTGCTCGACGACCTCACGAAGATCGTGACGGAGGCGGGGGACCGGGTCGACGTGGTGATGGTCCCGAAGGTGGAGGGACCGTGGGACATCCACTACGTCGACCGGCTGCTCGCGCAGCTCGAGGCGAAGGCGGAGGTCAAGCGCCCGCTGATGGTCCACGCGATCCTGGAGACGTCTCAGGGTGTTGTGAACGTCGAGGAGATCGCGACCGCGAGCCCGCGGATGCAGGGGATGAGCTTCGGCCCTGCTGACCTCGCCGCATCGCGGCGGATGAAGACCACGCGGGTCGGCGGCGGCCACCCCGGGTACAGGGTCATCGAGGACCCCGATCCGGACGCTCCGGACGCTCCACGCGTGTCCGCCCAGCAGGACCCCTGGCACTACTCGATCGCCCGCATGGTCGACGCGTGCACGTCCGCGGGCATCCTGCCGTTCTACGGGCCCTACGGCGACATCAAGGACGTCGCCGGCTGCGAGACCCAGTTTCGCGCCGCGTTCCTGCTCGGCTGCGTCGGCGCCTGGTCCCTGCACCCGGTCCAGGTCGAGATCGCGAAGCGCGTCTTCTCCCCCGACCCCGACGAGGTCAAGTTCGCCAAGCGCGTCATCGAGGCGATCCCCGACGGCCGCGGCGTGCAC